>CAZTJP010000363.1:0-2390 GCA_964613895.1 uncultured Thiotrichales bacterium
CTGGCGTTGATCGCCGGGGCCGACGTCGCACTGAACGAGCAGAGCTGGTTGTTTGCGATTCTGCTCGGTATCGGTGGTCTGGCGGTGGTGTTCGCTTCATCGGAGATGATGATCAAGGCCGTCGATGGCTACGCCCGGCGGAGGAAGATGAACACCTTCGTTGCAGGCACGATGGCTGGCCTGTCGAGCAACATTCCCGAGTTGGTGATGCTGGCTTTCGTGCTGATCGCCACGCCACGCATCGGGTTCATCGTCACCGTGCTGACGCTGCATGTCGGCGCCGCCGCATTCGGCCTCTATTGCGGCCTGTTGCCGCGCGATGTCGAAGGCAACGCCCATCTGCCCAAGCCGCTGGTCAACCTCAGCACCGATCTGTACGCCGCTGCTGCAGGGGTGTTTTTCAGTCTCGGCGTCATCATGTTGCTGATGAAGGCATTCGCCGTGCGGGGCAGCACCAGTCCGGCGCTCAATACCACCGATCTGTATTTCTTCGGCGTGGTGCTGTTGGCCATTCAGGCGGTGGCGGTGACGCGGCTGGTCAAGCGGTTCTCCGGTGCACATCAGCCAGCGTCGGACGAGGATGTGCCTGTCGATGCCACGGCTTCCAGCCCCGACATGGCGGTCAGCGCCATCGTGGCATTCGGCCTGGGCGGCCTGGTGGCCTCGGTCATCGGCGGCCATGCGGTTGGTGAATTCGCCGGCATTCTGGTCGAGCGACTGGAACAGGCCGGTTATTCGGAAATGTTCGGCGCGGTCATTCTCAGCCTGTTCTCCGCGGCCGGCGCCTTCATCATGATCGGCACCGCCCATGTGCAGAAAAAATACAACATTGCGATGGCCAACGCTTCGGGTGCCATCACCCAGGTGCCGTTTCTGGTGTTGCCGATTGCCATGATCCTGCTGGCGGCGTTCACCCAAACCGGCATCATTCCGGCGGTCGATGAGGTAAACGGGGTGATTCCGATCGATATCCACACCACCAGCGCCATTCTGCTCGGCTTCCCCTCGATGCTGATTCTGTGGAAGGCGGTGCAGGACGATGGCAAGGTCAACTGGGTGGAAACCAGCACCATGGTGGCGATCTTCCTGCTGGTGCTCTATCTGCTGGCGGCGCATGGATAATCCTGTACCGGCCCGTTTCGAGAAGACGCTATACGCACGGCTGCCCGACCGGCAGCAAGCCTTTTTGCGGCGTCAGGCGGCTCAGCATGGCTTTACCCATCAGGAGCTGCGACAGCTGTGCGAGATTGCGATGGATTTTCATCTCTGGCCCGGGCCGGACATCGAACAGGCCTGGCCGGATTCACCCAATCCCGCGCTGACGGGCAAACCGCTGCGGCAGGCGCTCATCCGGCAACTGGTGGCCAAGCGGGAGGCGCACCGCTGTTCATCCAACCACTATCCTGACAAACCGATCCAGCGCATCAGTGCAGCGGCGCAACCGGTGGAAATCCGCAAAGGCAAACTCGGGCTGGGGTGGTGCCCGGTGGCGTCACCCAAAACGCGCTGCTGCAATCTGATGACCCTCGATGCCGTGGAGAATTGCGGCTACGGTTGCAGCTATTGCAGTATCCAGTCGTTCTACGATGGCAAGGAGATTCGTTTCGATCGCGATTTCGCCCGCAAGCTGGAGCAGTTGCAACTCGATCCCGACCGTGTCTACCACATCGGCACCGGGCAATCCTCGGACTCCCTGATGTGGGGCAACAGCCACGGTGTGCTCGATGCGCTGCTGGACTTCGCCCGCCGCAATCCCAACGTCATCCTGGAATTCAAGACCAAATCCGCCAACGTCAAGCACCTGCTGGCCAGCGACCTGCCGCCCAACCTGTTGTGCACCTGGTCACTCAACACACCGACCATCATCGCCAATGAGGAACATGGTACAGCCAGCCTGGAAAAACGCCTCCACGCGGCGCGTGCGATCGCCGACCGTGGCGGCATCGTCGGCTTTCATTTTCACCCGATGGTGCATTACGACCACTGGGCACGGGATTATCGGGATGTGATCGAAACACTGGCCCGGCAGTTTCGTCCCGAAGAAGTGGCACTGGTATCGCTCGGCACGCTCACCTATATCAAACCCGTGATGCGCGAGATTCGCCAGCGTGGCGTGCCCACCCAGATTCTCAAAATGCCACTGGTGGAAGTGGAAGGGAAGTGGTCCTATCCAGACGATCTCAAGATCGAAATGTTCTCGCACGCCTGGCGCAGTTTTCCCCAGTCGTGGCGTGAACAGGTATTTTTCTATCTCTGCATGGAGCCGTCACGGCTGTGGCAACCGGTGTTCGGTTTCGGCTATGACAGCAACGCCGACTTCGAACAGGCCATGAAGCAGGCTTACCTGGAGAAACTCTCGTCGCACGTCGCCGGACAATAGTCTATATATT
>CAZTJP010000364.1:0-2389 GCA_964613895.1 uncultured Thiotrichales bacterium
CGGGCTAGTCATCCGCCATCGCAAAATCGATCTTGCGCTCATCGAGATCGACCCGCGCGACGATCACATCGATGCGGTCGCCCAGCCGGAATTTGCGGCCGCTGTTCTTGCCGGTCAAGCGATGCCCGATCGGATCGAAACTGTAGTAATCACTGGGCAACGAGGTGATATGCACCAGCCCTTCGACAAAGACTTTCTCCAGCTCGACGAACAGGCCAAACGAGGTCACCGTGGTGACCAGCCCGGAAAACCGCTCGCCGACCTTGTCCAGCATGTATTCGCATTTCAGCCAGTCGACGACATCGCGCGTGGCCTCGTCCGCGCGCCGCTCGCACATTGAGCAGTGCTCACCCAGCGCCACCATATCGTCGTATTTGTACGGAAAATTCCGGGGTCTGCCGCCACGCAGCATGTGGCGGATGGCCCGATGCACCAACAAGTCGGGATAGCGGCGGATCGGCGAGGTGAAATGCGCATAATCTTTTTGCGCCAGCCCGAAATGGCCGATTCGGGTTTCCGGCGAATATTGCGCCTGCGACATCGAACGCAGCATGACCGTCTGGATCAGATGACGATCGGGCCGGTCAGCCACCTGCTTCAATACCCGGGCGTAATCCTGCGGTGAAGGCTTGTCGCCACCGGGCAGTTGCAAGCCGAATTCGGCCAGAAACTGGCGCAGATCCTCGACCTTTTCCGGCTTCGGCCCTTCGTGCACGCGGTGCAGGGCCGGAATCTGATGCTGCTTGAGGAACCGGGCCGCCGCGACATTGGCTGCGATCATGCATTCCTCGATCATCCTGTGGGCATCGTTGCGCTCGCTCGGGACAATATCGGCAATCTTGCGCTCATCATCGAAGCGGAAAACCGTTTCCGTGGTTTCGAAATCGATCGCGCCGCGCCGCTCACGCGCCTGTTTGAGCACCTGGTACAAGCGGTACAGGTCATCCAGATGCGTCACCAGTTCGCCGCGCTCGGCGCGCAAGCCGCTGTCACGATCGACCACCAGCTTTGCCACCTCGGTATAGGTCAAGCGCGCATGGGAGCGCATCACCGCCTCCATGAAACGATAGTCACGCAGCTTGCCGTTGGCGTCGATCGACAGCTCACAGGCCATGCACAAGCGATCGACATCGGGATTGATCGAACACAGGCCGTTCGACAATACCTCCGGCAACATCGGGATCACCTGCTTGGGAAAATACACCGATGTGCCCCTGGCCTGGGCCTCGGTATCCAGCGGCGTGCCCGGTTCCACATAGGCAGAGACATCGGCGATCGCCACCACTAGCCTCCAACCATCGTCGACCGGCTCGCAATAGACCGCATCATCGAAATCACGGGCATCCTCGCCGTCGATGGTCACCAGCGGCAAGGCGCGCAGGTCCTCCTTGCCCTGTTTCGCTGCCTCCGGCACTTCGGTGGAGAAGGACTCGATCTGGGCCTGAACCGCTTGCGGCCAGACATGCGGCAGTTCGTGATTGCGCAAGGCAATGTCGATTTCCATGCCGGGCGCCATGTGTTCGCCCAGCACCTCCACCACCTTGCCGATCGGTTGCTGATGGCGTGTCGGCTGCTCGGTGATGGCTGCCACCACGATCTGCCCCGGCTGCGCATCGCCTTCGCGCCCCGGGGGAATGAGCACATCCTGCGTGATACGCTTGTTGTCCGGAATTACATAGGCGATACCGCCCTCTTCCTGATAACGGCCGACGATCTGGTGATGCGCCCGTTCGAGCACTTCCACCACAGCACCTTCGCGGCGACCGCGGCGATCCACCCCGGTCACCCGCGCCACGGCCCGGTCGCCGTGTAACAGACAACGCATCTGCTTGGGCGAAAGAAACAGGTCCTCGCCCCCCTCATCCGGAATCAGAAAACCGAAACCGTCGGGATGCGCGGTCACCCGGCCCTTGACCAGCTCCGCCTCGGTAATCGGCAAATAGGCGTTGCGGCGGTTACGCACCAGCTGGCCATCGCGCTCCATCGCCCGCAACCGGCGGCGCAAGCCTTCCAGCCGCGCCTCGTCGTTATATTTCAGCTTCTTCGCCAACGCCTTGCGGCTCATCGGGCCGCGCGACTGCTTCAAAATCTCGAGAATCAATTCCCGGCTGGCGACCGGGTTCTCATACTTTTCCTCTTCGCGCTGGCGATGAGGATCGACAGGGGATGACATACAGTCAGAACTCCTTAATGATGGGTGCAAAAGTCATTGGCCGGGGTCCCCCGGCCAATCATTGACAAGATTCTACAGGAAAGGTATTGTCCCGCGCCTGCATTTCAGCAGATTCAGTCACTGCCCAGGTGGCGGAATTGGTAGACGCGCTAGCTTCAGGTGCTAGTGGGGGCAACCCCGTGGAGGTTCAAGTCCTCTCCTGGGCACCACTTTCAA
>CAZTJP010000365.1:0-2385 GCA_964613895.1 uncultured Thiotrichales bacterium
AGATAGGACACCACGGTGGCCGCCAGCTTGAGAAACGGATACAGCGGCCCTGTCTCGCTGGTCCCCGCCAGCGCCTGCCGGGCCTGCTCATAGCCCGTGCCATAGGTCAACCCGCCGGAGGCGAGTCCCAGCGCAGCGATCAACAACCCACAGACCAGCGCAAACAGGTAGGGTCGCCTGCGCCGCAGACTCCCCAGCCGCCGGCCACCGTAGACCAGCATCGCGCTGAAAGCGCCACCGAGCACACCGCCGGCGATGCCGCAAAGTACGATCACCTTGACCGCATCGAGCGTTTCGATATGGGCCGACACCGAACCGAAATAGGCATAGTTTCCCTGCAACACCAGGGCCGTCATACCGGCGACGATCACCCCCATGAAGACGACGCCGGTGGTACGCGCCTCGAAGCTGCGACTCATTTCCTCGATCGCAAACACAATCCCCGCCAGTGGCGTGTTGAAGGCAGCGGATAACCCCGCGGCCGAACCGGCGAGAATCAGTCCGCGCTGGCTGACATAGCCAGGAAAACGCCCGAAGCGGGACAGTGAATAGGAGATCGCCGCCGCCACGTGCACCGTCGGCCCTTCGCGGCCGATCGAAGCGCCACAGGCCAGACCAAGCACGATCATGACTGCCTTGAACAGCCCTACGCCCAGCCCCAACACCGCCTTGCGCCGGGCGGGATTGGGAATATCCAGCATCGCGATCGCCTGCGGAATGCCGCTGCCCTCCGCCGCCGGGAAGAAACGCCGGGTCAACCAGACGATCGCCAGCAATCCAGCGGGCGACAGAAACAGCATCGCCCAGGGCGCCGTCTGGTTGACGTGCCTGACGAAGATGCCCGCCTGATCGCTGGCAATGGCCAGCATCGTCGCGATCACACCAATCGATACCGCGCCTCCCCAGAACAGCATGCGAATCCGCCAGGCGAGCGGGGAGCGAAGCTGCCGATAAGTCCGTCGCCATTGCCTACGAGGCATGGTCCTGCTCCTTGTCCATTGTTTTCGATGTTGCCTCTGCCAACGGTGGAGTGCCCAGCAAGCGCAGATGCTCGAACACCGAATCCCGGCCCAGGATCTGCCGGGCAATCAGGTCGGCGCTGACCACTACGGTCATGCCCGGCAGGATGATATTCGGCTCACCGGTCATTTCCAGCAAAGCAAACAGCGCCGCCAGCGGGGCACGCAACACCGCGCTCATCATCGCCACCATGCCGATGGTGGCGTAGAAACTCTCCGAGCCGGTGGGCATCGAAACCTGCTGCACCGCCACGCCCAGCACACCGCCGAGCGCGCCGCCCATGACCAGCGATGGCCCGATCAGCCCACCCGGCAGCCTCAACCCGATCGACACCGCCGTGGCGATCAGCTTGCCCACCACCAGCCCGGCCAACACATTCTGCGTCAGATGGTCATTGAGGATATCGTTCAGCGTGTCGTAGCTGATTCCCAGAATCTGCGGATAGACCAGCCCGATCAGCCCGGTCACCAGCCCCGCCAGCATGAAAGCCGGCGTCGGCCGCCAGGCTTGCGTCATCCGGTTGGCCTGCTCGGTGAGGGTGATGAATGCCACCGCGATCAGGCCTGTCACCACGCCCAGCACCACCAGAAAAAACAGCTCGTAGAGCGACGCCATCGACAACTCCCGCGCCAACGAGAACGATGGCGTGGCGCCATAGGCCGCGCGGCTGATCACCGCACCGACGATCGATGCCGTCATGATCGGAATGAAGCGATCGACACGGTAACGCACGCCCAGTACCTCGATCACGAAGATCACACCCGCCAGCGGTGTATTGAATGCCGCCGCAATGGCCGCTGCCGCCCCACCGGCCGTCAGCGTGAACGTATCCGCATCCTCCGACTTGACGCCCACCTGCGTGCCGGTTGCCGCACCGATATGCACGCCCGGCCCTTCACGATCGACCGAATGCCCGCAGACAATGGCGAATGCGCCAGCCAAAAACTGAACCACCGCATTGCCCAATGGCAGGTTCGGCCGGCCGGTATGCCGTAACTGCTGGATCACATGGACAATGCCCACCGATTGCAACGACGGTGGCAGACGTTCGAAAACCAGCCCCAGCGCCAGGCCGCCACATACCGGCAACGCCACGATCGCCCAATCGGGCAAACCCTCATAATTCCCCAGTCGTCCGTCCGGCAGGAACAGCAGCTGGCTGCTCTCGATCAACCAGCGAAAGCCCAATACCGTCACCCCGGCGGTCAGGCCGGTCACCGCACCCAGTAATGTCAGGCGAATCAGATTGGCGCGAACGGGCATCGACAATGAGCAGGTCTGTGTGGAAAACGCTGGGGAGTGTAACCTGAAATCACTCAGCGGATCGGCATCCCATCAACCTTTTGCACCAGCCCGGGTTTCTCA
>CAZTJP010000366.1:0-2369 GCA_964613895.1 uncultured Thiotrichales bacterium
CTGGCGCTTGGGACGCTTGCGGCTTCTCCCACTTATGCGGGAATCGAAGGCAACATCGGCGTGGCAAGCAACTACATCTGGCGTGGCGTCACCCAGACGCAGGATCAGGCCGCGATTTCCGGCGGTGTGGATTTTACCAGTGATTCCGGATTCTATGCCGGCACCTGGGCTTCCAACGTCGATTTCGGCGCGGATGCGACCGATGCGGGTTACGAGCTGGATCTGTACGGTGGCTACGGCGGTGAGATCAACGGCTTCGGTTACGATGTCGGCTATATCCTTTACGCCTATCCTTCGCTGAATGACGCCAACTTCTCGGAAGTCTATCTGAACACCAGCATCGCAGGTTTCTCGATCGGCGTGTCCTATCAGGTCGATGCCGATTTCACCGACGAGAATTACCTCTATCTGAGTGCAGGCTATGACTTCGATCTGGGCGACGGTTGGGGCATGAGTCTGTATGGCGGTAGCTACGATACTGGCGCTGACAACAGTGACTACACTCACTACGGTGTGTCTTTCAGCAAGGGTGATTTCGGCTTTGCGATTGACGACAACGATCAGGATAACAGCGATCCTCGCGTTACCGTGTCCTGGTCCAAAACCTTCTGAGGTTGTTGCCTGGCGAACTCAACCATCCACTGGCATGGTCAGCGCAAGCTGACCGGTAACGGAGAAGAAACATGAAACTGGTAACTGCAATTATCAAGCCCTTCAAGCTCGATGATGTCCGCGAGGCATTGTCCGAGGTTGGCGTCAAGGGCGTCACGGTCACCGAAGTCAAGGGCTTTGGCCGGCAAAAGGGGCATACCGAGCTGTATCGCGGCGCCGAGTATGTGGTCGATTTCCTGCCCAAGGTCAAGGTCGAGATCGCGGTGCCTTCGGATTCGCTCGACCAGGTTGTCGAAGCGATCACCAAGGCGGCCAATACCGGCAAGATCGGTGATGGCAAGATCTTTGTTTCCAATATCGAACAGACCATTCGCATCCGCACGGGTGAGACAGGTCCGGACGCACTCTGACTTCGGAGGAGATAACGACATGACTGATGTTCTCGTAAAACAGATCAAAAACAAGCGCTTGGCGCTCGCTGCCGGTCTGCTGTTCAGCCTGCTGGCACCGGCGCTGGCTTTTGCCGATGAGGCACCCAAGCTGAGCGCGGGTGATACCGCATGGATGCTGACTTCCACCGCGCTGGTTCTGTTCATGACCATTCCCGGTCTGTCACTGTTCTATGCCGGCATGGTGCGTTCCAAGAATGCGCTCTCGGTCTTGATGCAGTGCTTTGCCATCACCGCATTGGTGACCATTCTCTGGGCCGTATACGCCTACAGCATCGCCTTTGGTGGTGACGGGCCGTACTGGGGCGGACTGAGCAAGGCCTTCCTCGCCGGCGTGGGTGTGGATACCTTGAGCGGTACGATTCCCGAAACGGTCTTCATGACGTTCCAGATGACCTTTGCCATCATTACGCCGGCACTGATCGTTGGCGCCTTCGCCGAGCGCATGAAGTTCTCCGCCATGCTGGTTTTCACCGCGCTGTGGCTGACTTTCGTCTACGCGCCCATCGCCCACTGGGTCTGGGGTGGCGACGGCTGGCTGGGCGGCAAGGGCATCCTTGACTTCGCTGGCGGTACGGTCGTTCACATCAATGCCGGTATCGCCGGTCTGGTGGCCGCGATCATGGTCGGTCGCCGCAAAGGCTATCCCGGTACACCGATGATGCCGCACAACCTGACTTACACCATTGTCGGCGCAGGCATGCTGTGGGTTGGCTGGTTCGGCTTCAACGCCGGTTCCGAGCTGGCTGCGGATGGCACCGCGGGCATGGCGATGGCCGTCACCCAGATTGCCACCGCTGCTGCGGCGCTGGCCTGGATGCTCACCGAATGGATGTTGCACGGCAAGCCTTCCGTGCTGGGTATCGCTTCTGGCGCCGTCGCAGGCCTGGTGGCGATCACACCGGCTTCCGGCACTGCTGGCCCGATGGGTGCGATTGCCATCGGTCTGGCTTCGGGCGTGGGCTGCTTCATCGGTGCGACCCGCCTCAAGCGTGCACTGGGTTATGACGACTCGCTGGATGCCTTCGGCGTACACGGCATTGGCGGCATCATCGGCGCCTTGCTGACCGGCGTTTTTGCGGCGCCTTCCCTCGGCGGCGCGGGCCTCGGCGTTGAAAGTGGCGGCATCGCTGCACAGGTTGGTGTTCAGGCGCTTGGCGTCGCAGCAACGCTGGTCTACACCGGCGTGGTCACCTTCGTGATTCTGTTCATCCTCAAAGTCACCATTGGTCTGCGGGTCAGCGACGAAGAGGAAACCGAAGGGCTCGACATCTCGCAACACGACGAGCGGGCCTACAACCTGTAATT
>CAZTJP010000367.1:0-2355 GCA_964613895.1 uncultured Thiotrichales bacterium
CGAATGCCTGCGGCGAAGTCACCTCATGCACCAGGTGCCGGTCGATATACAGCAATGCGGTGCCATCTTCCTCGGTGCGCACCACATGTGAATCCCAAAGCTTGTCGTAAAGTGTTTTTCCCGCCATTGTCATTTCCCGTTATAGCCGCCCATGTGGGCGACGCACGCATAAACTCACATTTCCCGCCTTGATCCGACGCGTTTCAGCAGCAACCTGAGCAGTTGCAGACAATCTAACCACAACCAATGAATTACTCAAATGGATAATTTTCATGATTCCTATAACATAACGGAATGGATATTCAGGCGCTCTCCGCATTCCGGGCTGTTGCCGAAACCGGCTCGTTCACACGCGCCGCCGCGCGGCTCTTCATCACCCAGCCTGCCACCAGCAAGCGCGTTGCGGCACTGGAAGCCGAGCTGGGCGTCAAACTGTTCGACCGCATCGGCCAGCGCCCGGAACTGACGCATGCCGGCCGGTTGCTGCTGCCCCGCGCCATTCGCATTCTCGATGAAGTTGCTGAAAGCCGCCGCCAGATCGTCAATCTTTCCGGCAAGATATGCGGCCGGTTGGTGTTCGCGACCTCACACCACATCGGGCTCCATCGCCTGCCACCGGTGCTGCAACGCTTCACTCGACGTTATCCGGAGGTACAACTCGATCTGCGCTTCATGGCGTCGGAACGCGCCTGCCGTGAAGTCGAGGCCGGCCACCTGGAGCTGGCAGTCGTGACACTGCCGGAATCGACCGGAGCCAATCTGCATGCCGAAAAACTTTGGGATGACAAACTGGAATTCGTCGTCAGTCATGACAGCCAGGCATCGAACCTGAACATGCTGGCGCAACGAGACGCCATTCTGCCATCCCGTGAAACGGTCACCCGACAGTTGATCGCCCGGCGATTTCGCGAGTCGGGATTCGAACTCACCGTCGCCATGGAAACCAACTACCTGGAGACCATCAAGAAAATGGTCGAGATCGGTTTGGGCTGGAGCGCATTACCCGCCACGATGGTGGACGACAGCCTGCGGGTCGTACCGATCGAAAACCCCATTCACCGCCAACTGGGAATCGTGACGTGCCCACGCCGTACATTATCGAATGCCGGCGCGGCCATGAACGCCCTGCTACGCGTGATGGCGAGGAGGCACCGGTAGGTGCGGCATTGCATGTCAGACGCCGGATTTTTTTCGTGAACGCCGCGCCTTGTGATCCAACTCACGCAATGCCGCCAGTTTCTCCCGAATCCTGATCTCCAGTCCCCGATCGACCGGATGATAGAAGCGTTGGCCCGACAACGATTCCGGCAAATAGGTTTCCCCGGCCGCATAGCCGTTTTCTTCATCGTGCGCGTAACGGTATTGCTTGCCGTAATCCAGCGATTTCATCAAAGCAGTCGGCGCATTGCGCAAATGCATCGGCACTTCGAGCGAGCCTGATTGACGCGCCGCCTTCATCGCCTCGCCAAACGCCTTGTAGACCGCATTGCTCTTGGCGGCGCAGGCGAGGTACACCACGGTCTGTGCCAGCGCCAGCTCACCTTCGGGGCTACCGAGCCGCTCGTAGGCCGCAGCAGCGTCGATGGCCAGGTGCAGGGCTCGGGGGTCGGCATTGCCGATATCCTCGGATGCCATCCGGATCAACCGCCGCGCCAGGTAACGGGGGTCACAGCCGCCATCGAGCATGCGACAGAACCAGTACAGCGAGGCATCCGGATCCGAGCCGCGAATCGACTTGTGCAGCGCGGAAATCTGTTCGTAGAACACATCGCCGCCCTTGTCGAAGCGGCGCGTGCCTTCTCGCAACAGCGAGTCGACCAATGGCCCGTCGATGATTCGTCGGCCATCCTGCTGATCGGCCAGATCTGCCGCAATCTCCAGCAAGTTGAGTGCCCGGCGGGCATCGCCATCGGCATGAATCACCAACCGTTCAAGTTCCGCGGGCTCGATTTCGAGCGGCTGTTGCTCTCCGAGAATCTGCACGGCGCGCTGCAGGATATCGGTCAACGCCCGCTCATTCAGCGGTTTGAGCACATAGGTACGCACCCGCGACAGCAAGGCATTGTTGAGTTCGAACGAAGGGTTTTCGGTGGTGGCACCTATGAAGGTGATGACGCCCGACTCGATGTGTGGCAGAAAGGCATCCTGTTGCGACTTGTTGAAACGATGAACCTCATCGACGAACAGAATCGTGGCGCGCTGAAACTGCGTTCGCTGCAATTTCGCCTGCTCGACGGCGGCACGAATTTCCTTGACACCGGACAGTACCGCCGACAAGGCCACGAATTCCGCATCACAATGGCTGGCCACCAGACCCGCCAGCGTGGTTTTGCCACTGCCGGGCGGCCCCCACAA
>CAZTJP010000368.1:0-2313 GCA_964613895.1 uncultured Thiotrichales bacterium
GAGGTATCCACCATGGCATTGATTCACAACCTGGGGTTTCCGCGTATTGGTGAAAAACGCGAACTCAAATTCGCTTTGGAAGCATTCTGGAAAGGCCAACTCACCGAAGCTGAACTGCAGGCTACCGCCAAAACTATTCGCGCAGGCAACTGGCAAATTCAACAGCACCTGGACTGGGTGCCCGTAGGGGATTTTTCTCTCTACGACCAGGTGTTGGACATGAGTTTCACGCTGGGCAATCTGCCCACACGCGTGACGAATTTGGCTGGCGGCGAGTTGGACAACTATTTTCGTGTCGCCCGTGGCCGCTCTGCCAATGACACCGAGCGTCACTGCGTGCACGCCTCCGAGATGACCAAGTGGTTCGATACCAATTACCACTACATCGTACCCGAGGTCACGACAGAAACGACGTTCTCGCTGAATGCGGAGCGACTACTCGACCAGCTTGCCGAAGCACTGGAAACCGGCATCAACCCCAAGCCGGTCATGATCGGGCCAGTCACCTACCTGTGGTTATCCAAGGCAAAAGATGCTTCCAATCGGCTCGACCTGTTACCCAGGCTGTTGCCGGTGTATTGTGAGTTGCTCGAAAAACTGGCTGATGCCGGCGTTGAATGGGTTCAGATCGACGAACCTGTCCTGGTCACCGAACTGGATGCCAACTGGCAGCATGCCTTCAACACCGCGTATCACGATCTCAAGTCGAGCCGGATCAAAATACTGCTGACGACTTATTTCGGCAGCCTGCAGGAAAACCTGCAATTAGCGTGCAATCTGCCGGTCGCCGGTCTGCATATCGATGCCGTGCGCAGTGGCGACGAACTCACCAAAGTCGTCGACTGGTTGCCGAGCCATAAAGTGTTGTCAGTCGGTGTCATCGATGGTCGCAACATCTGGAAAACCGACTTGAATGAGACACTGAGCTGGTTGGAACCGGTGGCCGAAAAATTCGGTGACCGCTTATGGATTGCCCCATCATGTTCGTTATTGCACGTGCCGGTTGATCTGGACAGCGAAACAAAGCTGGATGATGAAATCCGTCACTGGCTCGCCTTTGCGAAACAGAAAATAGAAGAATTATTGCTGCTGGGCAAAGCCCTCAACGAAGGCCGCAGTGCCGTGGCAGACGAACTTGCTGCCAATCGATCTGCGATTGAAAGCCGGAAACATTCCACGCGCGCGCACAATCCGACTGTAAAAAACGCCGTCAACGGTATCACCCCTGAAATGGGCAAGCGCCAAGCCCCGTATGCGGAACGTCATGCCATACAGCGCAGCCGGCTGGATCTTCCCCTGTACCCGACGACTACCATCGGTTCATTTCCTCAGACAGCAGAGATTCGGAAGACCCGACTGGCCTATAAAAAACAGGCAATCTCCCGGGACGAATACAACGCGAAAATGCGGGATGAAATTGAACACGCCGTGCGTGAGCAGGAGAAACTGGGGCTCGATGTGCTGGTGCATGGCGAGGCCGAGCGTAATGACATGGTCGAGTACTTCGGCGAACAACTCGAGGGCTATGCCTTCACGCAATTCGGTTGGGTACAGTCCTACGGTTCACGCTGTGTCAAGCCGCCCATTCTGTACGGAGATATCTGCCGAACCCAGCCCATGACCATCGATTGGATCAGTTATGCGCAATCACTCACCAGCAAACCGATGAAAGGCATGCTGACCGGCCCGGTGACCCTGCTCAACTGGTCTTTCGTGCGTGATGACCAGCCACGCAGCACAACCTGCCAACAACTCGCCCTGGCTGTCCGTGAGGAAGTGCTGGATCTGGAAGCCGCTGGTGTGCATGTGATTCAGATCGACGAAGCCGCGCTGCGCGAAGGTTTACCACTGCGCAAAAGTGAATGGCAACATTACCTCGACTGGGCGGTCGAATGCTTCCGTATCGCTGCCAACGGCGTCAGCAATGAAACCCAGATACATACCCATATGTGTTATTCCGAATTCAATGACATCATCGAAGCCATTGCGCGTATGGATGCAGATGTCATCACCATCGAGACCTCACGTTCCGACATGGAATTGCTGGATGTGTTCGAAGAATATGAATATCCGAACGAAATCGGTCCCGGTGTGTACGATATTCATTCACCGAACATTCCCGGCCAGGAACAAATCGTTGCACTGATGAAGAAGGCGGCGGAGCGTATTCCGGTAGAACGGCTATGGGTGAACCCGGATTGTGGACTGAAAACCCGCAGTTGGCCGGAAGTAGAACAAGCGCTCGGCAACATGGTTCAGGCAGCCAAAACCTTGCGGGAATCCACTGCCGCTTGATGGCAGAATCCGCCTTGG
>CAZTJP010000369.1:0-2300 GCA_964613895.1 uncultured Thiotrichales bacterium
CGGGTTAGAGTCGATACCGTTGTTTCAATGTTGCAGGTGCAAGCGATGTCCCATACCCATCGAATGACACAAATCCGGGTCCACGAAAGCGGCGCAACGGAGTGGTTGTGCGAAAACTGTGGTCGCCATTTCGTGATGCAGGCAGAGCCTTTCAAGCGTATCGTACTCACCGCGGGCGATGCGTCCGCTGCCCATGTCGGCGGCTTGATGAGCGATGACCCGGAGGTTGCGGCGGCCGACGCCCCTTCCGGCAAGCTGCACTGACAAGCACTTTTTCCGGCAGCGCCCGCGCCGGGACGCTGCCGTGACGAATTCACATTTTTTTCTGCCATTTTTTCACTTCGGATCTTTCACCAATCCGGACAATGTCTCCTGTGGCGTCACCAAGGCGCCGCGCAACTTCAACCTCAACGTAATGACAGGAGATGTAAAATGAGTATTGAATGGCCCCTTCCTTCCGGTCCGAGCGATATGTCGGTGTTCACCCATGACAACACCAACGCGCCTTCGGACATTCTCGACGCCGATCAGGCCTTCTATGTGCATGTGCAATGGAGCGTACCGGCGAGCTATGCGCCGTTGATGCCCGGTCACGATTTTCGCATCCGGGTTTTCGCTGAAAGCATTGGCGATGGTCAGGAACAACAGATCGGCAGCACCGTGGTGGTTCCCGGCACGGCGGGCACCAATTATGTCACCCATGTGAAGATCCCGGCTGGCACGCTTCAAGGTGAAGGCGAACCGACTTCTGGCGGTGATGTGAGTTCCGGTGTCTACAAGTTGCTGGCGGTACTGCAACACCGTAACGGCGCGGGTAACCCGACCACCATTTCAGGTTTTGCCGAAAGCCGTTTGATCCAGCTGCGCACGCCGTGATCGGCCCGGATCGTCATTGACCAGCAGCCAATGCCCCAGGGGTATTGGCTGCTTTTTACAGGGTCGCGTAGCGAGGCCGCTCAAGGTGGTGTAATGGCTGGCGTTCGCGACCGAGGGCCGCGCAGGCGTGGCCCAGTGAGAAATCCGAGTTAGGCTGCGCGGTTCGTGGGATCAGGGCACGATGGTGGTGAGCCCGTAGAGCTGCCACATTTGCATGCCGCCGCGATAATAGGCGATGCGATCGGGCGGATAGCCCAGTTTGAGCAACGCGAAGATGGCGCGGGGGGATTGTCCGCACCAGGGGCCGTTGCAGAACAGGATGAGATGCTTGGCGTGAGTAAAATCCCAGTGCTCATTCTTGTTACCACCACCGAGCAACCCAAAGTTTTCCAGCAGCCGGCTGAACAGGCTGACCTCGCCACGCCGCCGCACGCCGAGTTTGTCGAGGGCGTCGATCAGCTTCGGGTCATTGGGCGAGGCCTGGAATACCGTGAAGGGAATATTGATGGAGCCGGGAATGGTGCCTTTCTTGTTCCAGGCCGGCAGTCTGGCGTCGACCACCACGGTGGAACCGTCAATGACACCTTTCTCCAGCGCATCGAACACCGCCAGCTCGCCGACGGTTTTGACACGCGGATCGATCTGGATCGGCTGGATGCAATGCGGCGGGCACTTGCGCGAGGTGCGGGCAAAGCTGCCGGAAATGATGTGATTGAGATCCTGGATGCGCTGGATCTTGACGACCTGACCATTATGCAGCGTCTCGATGCTGTCACGTTTGGGGTCGAGCCCGACTTCCAGCGCCTGAGCCCCGCCAGTTACCATGAGCAACAGCAGAACGAATACGAATTGCATGCGGCGAGTCGGTTCCATCTTCAATCTCCAGTGGCATTCACTATTTCAAATAAGCCTGTTTGATTTGTTCCTTGACGTAAGCAAGCTCCGGGCGGTCCAGATAATTCCGGTAGACCCTGTCCTTCTTGCGCTTCGACAACCGGTTGTAGAACGCATAGGAACCCAGGAAGTGCTGACGCAGATAGGTCTCGAATTCCTGCTGGGTCATCGCCTCCGGCATGTCGCGAACCGCGGGAATACGCTGCTGAGAGATTTTGCGCCTCAGCGCCTCGGAACTGGTGGCAGGCCGGCGGCCAGTCATCGACTTCTGGCTGGCCGGATCGACCTGAAGGGCATCGACTTCACCCTTGATGGCATCAAGAAATGCGTCGGCAAACGCCGGGCCGGACACCACGCCCGAAAGCAGCAACACGCCGCCCAGCGACCAAACCGCTCTGCGTAGTGCCCCATTCCGGTATCCGGTTGTCACGTCCATGACCTCTGATTTGCCCTTGATGCAGCTAGTCTAGCGGACTCGGGCAACCGCCCCAAGATGCACAGCCGGTATCTGTGAAAACGCGCACAATAGC
>CAZTJP010000370.1:0-2299 GCA_964613895.1 uncultured Thiotrichales bacterium
CAAGATGACCCTGCAAGAACGGTTATAGTAGGAGTCTTCGTTTTGGATGTTTTGGGGCTGCTGTTGATCGTCGCCATCGCCATACCCTCTCCCGTCCGGGATGTGTTCGAGTATCTCGCCGATGGCTTGCCGGTGGATGCGCTGGAACCCGGACGGCGGGTGCGGGTGGATTTCGCCAACCGGCCGATGATCGGAGTCATCGTCGAACGCCGCCACAGTGCCGAGTATGATCCGGAAAAGCTCAAGCCGTTGGAAGCGGTCATCGACCAGCAGCCTGTGATACCCGCGCCGCTGCTGACGCTGCTGCAACGACTGGCGCAGTATTATCACCATCCGCTGGGGGAGGTCATCTTCACCGCCCTGCCTGCGCGGCTGCGCCAGGGCAAGGCTGCCGACGCCAACGACCAGCAAGTCTGGTCCGCCGCCACCGACGCGCCCCCCGAAACCATCGCCTCACTGGCCCGGGCACCGAGTCAGCGTGACTGCCTGGCATTGCTGCAACGCAGTGACCGACCGCTCTCCAGTGCCGAACTGCGCAGCCAGCCCGATGCGCCGCCCAATCCTTCAGGACTGCTCAAGGCGCTGCGAGACAAGGGTCTGGTCACTGCCAGCCGGGCCGCACTGCCCCCCGCGGGCGGCGCGGATACGCCGCGTCAGCCAGGGCCCACACTCAATGCCGAACAGCAGCAAGCGGTCGATGCCATTGCCGCCAGCCTTGATGGTTTCCAGACCCATCTGCTCGACGGCGTCACCGGCAGCGGCAAGACCGAAGTCTATCTGGCGCTGATCGAACAAGTGCTCGATAACGGTGGACAGATCCTGGTGGTAGTGCCAGAGATCAGTCTCACACCACAACTGGAACGCCGTTTCCGGCAACGACTGGGTGCGCGCGTAGCCACGCTGCATTCCGGCCTCAACGACAGCGAGCGGCTGCAGGCCTGGCGCGCCGCCAGCCGGAACGAAGTCGGCGTCATCATCGGCACCCGCTCCAGCGTATTCACGCCGTTCCACGCCCTGCGCCTGATCATCGTCGATGAGGAACACGATCCGTCGCTCAAGCAGCAGGAAGGCTTCCGCTACCACGCCCGTGATGTCGCCGTACTGCGCGCCAAACTCAGCGACTGCCCGGCGGTACTCGGCTCCGCCACGCCCTCGCTGGAAACGCTGCACAACGCCCGCCAGGGCAAATTCACCCATCTGCGGCTGCGCCACCGCGCCGGAAACGCCCGTCCGCCCCAAATCCACCTCGTCGATCTGCGCCGCCAGGCACTCACCGACGGCCTGTCACGGTTCCTGATCGAGCGGATCAAACAACACCTCGCCAACGGCCACCAGGTGATGCTGTTCCTCAACCGCCGCGGCTATGCGCCATTGCTGCTCTGCCACAGCTGCGGCACCCCCATCGACTGCCCGCGCTGCGCCTCGCATACCGTCTGGCACGCCCACATCAACGAACTGCGCTGCCATATCTGCGGCTTTCAGTCACGCCCGCCCGCGGTTTGCCCGGCTTGCGGCGAAAAGGAACTGACTGCCGTCGGCATCGGCGCGCAAAAACTGGAACAGGTGGTGCGCAGTTGCTTTCCCAATGTGCCACTGATCCGGGTCGATCGCGACAGCATGACCGGCAAACACGACCTCAGCCAGGCGCTCGATGCGATTGCCGCCAACCGCTACCAGATCATCGTCGGCACCCAACTGCTGGCCAAGGGTCACGACTTTCCCAATATCACCCTGGTCGGCGTCATCGATGCCGACCAGGGCTTGTTCAGCGTCGATTTTCGTTCCCCGGAACGACTCGCGCAGCAAGTCATCCAGGTCAGCGGGCGGGCCGGCCGCGGCAACCAGGCCGGCGAAGTGATCCTGCAAAGCCACCAGCCCGACCACCCACTGCTGCGGCAACTGCTCCATCAGGACTACGGCAATATCGCCGAGCTGCAACTGGCCGAACGCGCCGAAGTCGGCTGGCCGCCCTACAGCCATCTGGCGCTGATCCGCGCCTCCGCCGTCGAACCGGAAAAGGCCGACAGCTTCCTGCAAGAAGTGGCCGCGCTGGCGCGGGAAAACCCGCCCGATGGCATCGAAATCCTCGGCCCGGTAGCCTCCCCGCTGGCCCGCAAGGCCGGGCGATATCGGTTTCAGCTACTGCTGCGTTGCGCCAAACGCGGTCCGCTGCACCGTTTCCTCAACCATCTGATGCCAGCCGCGCGAAAGCTCAAATCGGCGCGCCAGGCCCGCTGGTCGCTGGACATCGATCCCGCCGATCTCAGCTGAATACCTGCAAGCGCCGGGTCCCACCGGT
>CAZTJP010000371.1:0-2288 GCA_964613895.1 uncultured Thiotrichales bacterium
CTAGGAAACGGGGGGGGAAATCTGCTAGTTTATCCGGTTCGCCAGTCACGGAAACACCATGTCAGAAGCACGCAGAAAAATCCTTGTTACCAGCGCTTTGCCCTATGCCAATGGGCCGATTCATCTGGGCCATCTGGTCGAATATATCCAGACTGACATCTGGGCGCGTTTCCAGCGCCTGCGCGGCCATGATTGCCTGTATGTCTGCGCCGATGACGCCCACGGCACTCCGATCATGCTCAAAGCACGGCAGGAGCACATCAGCCCGGAACAGCTGATCGAACGAATCGGCGCGGAACACAAGGCGGATTTCGATGCCTTCCACATCGGCTTTGATGAATTCTACTCGACCCACTCCCCGGAAAACCGGGAACTGGCCGCCTGGATCTACAACCAGGCCAAAGCCGGCGGCCATATCGCCCGCCGCTCGATCGAACAGGCTTACG
Source organism: uncultured Thiotrichales bacterium (assembly GCA_964613895.1). Taxonomy (GTDB): domain Bacteria; phylum Pseudomonadota; class Gammaproteobacteria; order UWMA-0217; family UWMA-0217; genus HyVt-560. The sequence goes on from CAZTJP010000371.1 coordinate 447, forward strand.
ATGAACAAGCCGGCATGTTTCTGCCCGACCGTTTCATTCGCGGCACTTGCCCAAAATGCGGCGCTCCCGACCAATACGGCGACTCCTGCGAAGTCTGTGGCGCTACCTACGACCCCACCGAACTGAAAGACGCAGTCTCCGCCATCAGCGGCAGCCGTCCCGTCAAACGCCGCTCCGAGCACTACTTTTTCAAACTGGCCGACTTCGAATCCCTGCTGCGCGACTGGACCCGCAGCGGCCCGGTCCAACCGGAAATCGCCAACAAGCTGAACGAATGGCTCGACGCCGGCCTGACCGATTGGGACATCTCCCGCGACGCCCCCTATTGGGGCTTCGAAATTCCCGATGCCAAGGACAAATATTTCTACGTCTGGCTCGACGCCCCCATTGGCTACATGGCCGCCTGCAAACACTACTGCGACACCCACGGGCTCGACTTCGACAGCTACTGGAAAAAGGATTCAACCGCCGAACTGCACCACTTCATCGGCAAAGACATCGCTTATTTCCATACCCTGTTCTGGCCCGCCATGCTGGAAGCTGCCGGCCTGCGCAAACCGACTGCCGTGCACTGTCACGGATTCCTTACCGTCGATGGCCAGAAAATGTCCAAATCCCGCGGCACTTTCATCAAGGCGCGCAGCTACCTCAACCACCTCGACGCCGAATACCTGCGCTATTATTTTGCCGCCAAACTCGGCCCCGGCATCGACGACATCGACCTCAATCTCGATGACTTTCGCGCCCGCGTGAATTCCGACCTGGTGGGCAAACTGGTGAATATCGCCTCACGCTGCGCCGGCTTCATCAGCAAACAATTCGACGGCCAGCTCGGCGAACAGATCGACCAATCCCTCTATCAACGATTTCTCGACACCAGCGAGGACATCGCTCAGGACTACGAAACACTTCAGTACGCGCATGCGATCAGAAAAATCATGGCGCTCGCCGACACCGCCAACCAGTATATCGACGAACAGAAACCCTGGGTGAAGATCAAGGACGACAGCAGCCGTGAGCAAGTGCAGGCAATCTGCGCCACCGGTCTCAACCTGTTTCGCGTGCTGATGACCTGGCTGACGCCCGTGCTGCCGGAAACCAGCCGACGCGCCTGCGAATTTCTGAAACTCGAATCCATGAACTGGAAGGATATACAGCAACCCCTGCTGCGGCACAGCATCCAGCGTTTCAAACCGCTGCTGACCCGCATCGAGGAAAAACAGACCAACGCCATGCTGGAGGAAACCCGCAAGGAACAAACCATCATGCAACAACAAACCGACACGACAACAGCCGGGCCCCTGGCCGACGACCCCATCAGCGAAACCATCGAATTCCCCGACTTTGCGAAGATCGACCTGCGTATTGCCAAAATCGTCTCCGCAGCGCATGTCGAAGGAGCCGACAAGTTGCTGCAATTGACACTCGACCTGGGTGGCGAACAGCGCAATGTATTCGCTGGTATCAAATCCGCCTACACACCCGAAGCGCTGGAAGGCCGCCTGACGGTCATGGTCGCCAACCTGGCGCCTCGCAAGATGCGCTTCGGTATTTCCGAAGGCATGGTGCTGGCGGCCGGGCCGGGCGGTAAAGACCTGTTCATCCTCAGCCCCGACGAGGGCGCCCAACCGGGTATGCGCGTCAAATAACGGAAACACCGACATGCTGAGCCGATTTCTCAAACCCAAATGGCAGCACAAAGATCCAGCCGTCAGGCTGGCCGGGATCGCAACTGTCGAGGACGAGAAAACCCTGTTCCAGATCGCGCGAGAAGATACCGATGCCGCCGTCCGCAAGGCCGCTGCCGAAAAACTCTCGCAGATCGATCACCTGCTGGAGATC
>CAZTJP010000372.1:0-2287 GCA_964613895.1 uncultured Thiotrichales bacterium
CGGGCTAGGCACTCCCGTTCGTCTGACCTGGATCAAGGTATTCGACCGAACCCATGGGTTCTTCGCCGCGATGCACCAGATTGCCATTGACTTCCGAGCCTACTGCCATCTCGATCAGATTGTAGTACACCGTCCCCTTGATACGCGCCTTGGCCAGCAACTCGGCATGCCCCCGAACGAAAAGATCACCTACCAGAGAGCCATTGATGATGATATTCGCCACATCGACATCTCCCTCGATCATGCCATCCTCATCGAGCACCAGCGTCGAAGACTCATCATTCTCTGACTTGACGTTACCAATGATCGAGCCTTCCACATGCAAACTGCCGGCAAACGTCAGATCACCCTTGATCGATGTCGTTTTGCCAATCACCGTATCGACGCGGGCAGTACGCGTCTTCTTTTTACCCCTGCCAATCATTGCTCCTCTCCTCCCTTCACTATCGCGTTCCAGGAATAACTTTGCTGAACAGGTTGCTCCCCACCCCCTGACACCAGCACCTTGACCAAAACATTTTCCGGCTCGAAATCTGCCGGAAACCTCAACTTGCCTTCCAGCGACTGAAAATGCTGAAAGCGAAAATGCGGATTGCCCGCCTTTTTCACTCGAATTCTGTCCCAGTCCATGATGACACTCTTGCCGCCCTGCATGCCCTGCACACGAATCGTGATCGATCCTTTCACGAACTGCTGGCTGGGCCCCGTCCTGCTCAAAACCAAGCTGAACGAAAAATCATGATCCTCTCCAGAGACCGGACTCACCTCGAACCGTCGAATCGTGATGCCGGGGGCAAGCCCCTCCTTCGACACCATATTCTTGTAGAAACCGAGTTCCTGCCTGGTCTGCGCAGCCTGTTTCTCACGATCGGACAAGGCATCGACCAATGCCACGTTTGCCTTCTTGTCGATCTCGCTGGATCGCTTGAGAAACGCCAACTCCCGAACCAACCTATCGTTCTCGTCCTGCAAATCCCGAACACGTTTCTCCAGGGTTTGCACCCTTTCCCGTGCCCTATCCGGCGCTGCAAGCGACTGCACGGCGGGCCAAAGCAAATACCCTACGACGGCGAGGAAGAACACTCCGCCCATTGTCAGCGCGAGCCACAACCGGCCGCGAGACGAACCATCATCCACCTGAATCCGGACAACCGGGTGAGGCCTTTCAATACGCTTCATCACCCACCTACGGTAACAGTGCGACCGACTCCAGGCCGGCAGCTTCCTCAAGCCCCGTCATCAGATTCATATTCTGCACCGCCTGTCCCGCTGCACCCTTGACCAGATTATCAATGACGGACAAAACAACCAGCGTATCCCCCGCGGCCGACACATGTGCGGCGATCCGGCACATATTGGAACCCTTGCAACTGCGCGTCTCGGGATGACTACCCGGCGGCATCACATCGACAAAGGGCTCATCACGGTAAGCCGATTCATAGACTGCCTGCACATCCCTCTCGCCAGAAGCCAGCCGAGCATAAACCGTGATATGGATCCCCCGGATCATCGGAATCAAATGCGGCACGAACGTCAAGCCTGGCTTGCGCCCCGCCACCGCCTCCAGGGTCTGCAAGATCTCGGGATAATGCCGATGCCCGCTGGCTGCATAGGCCTTGAAACTCTCGGAACATTCAGCCGCCAACGTCGCCACATTGGCGCCCCGTCCCGCCCCACTGACGCCGGACTTGCCATCCACCACGATGCCTTCCGGCTCGACCAACCCACCCCTCAGCAACGGTGCCAACCCCAACACGGTCGCCGTCGGGTAGCAACCAGGATTGGCTACCAGACTGGCATCCCGGATCGCCTCGCGATTCAGCTCGGGCAGTCCATAGACCGCCGACGCCAGCAACGCCGGGCAAGCATGCTCCATGCCATACCACTGACGCCACAGCTCCGGATCCTTGAGACGAAAATCCGCCGCCAAATCAATAACCTTGACACCGCTGTCCAACAATGCCGGTGCCTGCTGCATGGCAGTTCCGTTCGGTGTCGCAAAAAACACCACATCACAATCCGTCAGCGGCGCCCTGGCCGGATCGACAAATTGCAGATCGACGACACCGCGAAGGTTCGGAAACAGATCCGCCACCTCACGCCCCGCCTCCGAGCGCGATGTGGCGCAGCGAATCTCTACCTGCGGATGACGAGCCAACAGACGCAGTAACTCGACACCGGTATAACCGGTTGCGCCAACGATGCCACATGAAACCGTCATAGACTCGCCCGCCTCTGAAACAGCCACGATGATACGGCGTTTGGAAAGGAATGTCAGGCCACTTAG
>CAZTJP010000373.1:0-2249 GCA_964613895.1 uncultured Thiotrichales bacterium
CGCCATTCCGGCAATCCGCCATCGAGCCGCCGGGCCGGAATGCCGTGTTCGCGCAGTCTGGCGACCGCCTCGTAGGCCAGCACACAGTGAGGGCCGCGACAGTAGGCGACCACTTCCTGTGTGGGCTCGAGTTCGCCCAGCCGCTTTTCCAGTTCGCCGAGCGGGATGTTGATGGCGTTCGGCAAGTGCCCGGCCTCAAATTCCTCCGCTGGCCGCACGTCGAGTACCGACACCAGACCCTCACGGGCACGTTGCAACAGGCGATCGGCGGGCATCGGTTCGAGCGAGTCCTTGACCGTCAGATAGTCGGCCACCAGCCGGTTGACTTCCGCCAGATGCCGTTCGGCGACCTGACGCAGGGTGTCCAGCAATACCACCACGTCCTCACCGCTGAGGCGGTAGTAGACTTTCTGACCCTGTTTGCGATTGCTGACCAGCCCGGCCTGCCGCAGTTGTTGCAGATGTTGCGAGGTGTTGGCGACGGTCAGGCCCGAAACCTGCGCCAGCGCATCGACGCTGCGTTCGCCTTGGGCGAGAAATTCGAGCAGCTCGAGCCGGTAGCCGTGGCTCAATGCCTTGGCGACGCGTGCGAACTGGTTGAAAAGATCATGCTTGAAGTTGTTGGTTGACATGCTGGAGAAATCGGCCTAGATTGATATTCAACTAATCAATTGAATACATGATACTCGGGCTGGCCCGGGTAATCAATTCGGAGGCAGGCGGCATGTGGGACCAATGGATACTCGGGCACGAAGCGCCCATCCGGCTGGGATTTTTCTTCGGTGTGCTGACGGTGATGGCGATCTGGGAAGTCATTGCACCGCGTCGGGCGCTGACGATACCGCGTGTGCGGCGCTGGCCCCACAATCTGGGGCTGACCTTCTTGAATACCTTTCTCTTGCGTCTGTTGTTTCCGGCGGCAGCCGTGGGTGTGGCCGCGACCGCGGCACAGCAGGGTTGGGGGCTGTTCAATGTCTACGCGTTGCCACCTCTCGTCTCTGCGCTGGCGGCAGTGGTGATCATGGATTTCGTGATCTGGTTGCAGCATGTCATGGTGCACGCCGTGCCGGCATTGTGGCGGCTGCATCGGGTTCACCATGCCGATCTCGACTACGATGTGACCACTGGCGCGCGCTTTCATCCACTGGAGATCATTCTGTCGATGCTGATCAAGTTTGCGACGATTCTGCTGCTGGGGCCACCGGTCGTGGCGGTGGTACTGTTCGAGGTGCTGCTCAATGCCACGGCAATGTTCAATCATGGCAATGTGCGCCTGCCAGGCGCGGTGGATCGGGTGCTGCGCTGGCTGGTCGTCACACCCGACATGCATCGGGTGCATCATTCGGCGGAGGACGACGAGGCCAACAGCAATTTCGGCTTCAACCTGCCGTGGTGGGACCGGCTGTTCGGCACTTATCGCGACCAGCCGCGACACGGTCAGCTCGGCATGACCATCGGCATTCACAAGTATCGTGATCCGGCGCGCGTCAACCGGCTGCCGGGCATGCTGATCCTGCCGTTCCGGGGCGAGATCACCGGCTATGCGATCAATCGTCGTCAGTGGCGCGAGCAGGATGAAACAGCCAGCCACGAGGCCGGCTGAGCCATGCGGCGCAGGCGCACTCGCTGGCTGCTGCTGGCGCTGTTTGGGGCAGCAGTGGCCACGGCCCTGGTCTATCGCGATGAAGTGACAATCATCACCCTTCAGGGCTGGATCGAAAGCGCAGGTCCCGCCGCGCCGCTGTTGTTCGTGGCGCTGTATGCTGTGGGCACGGTGCTGTTTCTGCCCGGTTCGATCATGACGCTGGCGGGCGGTGTGCTGTTTGGGCCGCTACTTGGCACGCTCTACAATCTGCTGGGCGCCACGCTGGGCGCGATGCTGGCCTTTTCCATTGCCCGCTATTTCGCCTTCGAATGGGTGGCGCGCAAAACCGGCCCGCGTCTCGAGCGGCTTCAAGCCGGTGTCGAGCAGGAGGGCTGGCGGTTCGTCGCCTTTGTGCGTCTGGTGCCGCTGTTTCCGTTCAATCTGCTCAACTATGCGCTGGGGCTGACCCGCATCCGTTTCAGTCAATACTGGCTGGTCAGCGCGGTGTGCATGCTACCCGCCACGGCAGCCTATACCTGGCTGGGCTACGTCGGCCGAGAGGCGCTGGCAGGGGGCGAGAATGTACTGCGCCAGGGCCTGCTGGCATTGGCGTTGCTGGCCAGTGTTGCGTTTTTGCCGCGCCTGATCGGGCGCATGCGAAAAG
>CAZTJP010000374.1:0-2239 GCA_964613895.1 uncultured Thiotrichales bacterium
GCGGCTGCCAGCGGGCTGGGTGGCTTACAGCAGATCCGTGTCGCGCTCGAGCTGGTCTCCGTCGTCATCATGTTCGCGCTGGGCCTGTATCTGGGCGGCTGGTGGTACGGTGTGGCCCGTATCGAACGGTTGGGCGCCGGTGTCTGGAAATACATCGAGCCACTGGGCAGACGGTTGATACCGGTGCGCCATGTGGGGTCGGCGCTGGTGCTGGGTGCTATCTGGGGCTGGCTGCCTTGTGGACTGGTATACAGTATGCTTATTTGGGCGCTGTCCTCGGCCTCGCCGCTGAATGGCGCGCTGATGATGGCGAGTTTCGGTCTTGGCACCTTGCCCAATCTGCTGCTGATGGGCGTGTTCGCCGCGCGGTTGGGTGAATTTCTGCGCAGAAAGTCCATCCGGCATGTCGCGGGCGCGATCGTCATGATGCTGGCGATCGTTCAATTGCTGCGTTTTCTGGGTGTGATGTAAAAATTGATCAGAGGTCAGGATGAGTGACGAAAACGGAAAAATGACGCTGACAGTCAAGGTGCTGATTGGCATGGTGCTGGGCGTGATCGTCGGCCTGGCGATCAATCTGGGTGGATTGAACACGCCGGGCAGTTTCATCCACGAATACCTGGTTGGTGGCCTGTTTCAGGTGATTGGCAAGATGTTCGTCAATGCCCTGAAAATGCTGGTGGTGCCACTGGTACTGTTTTCACTGGTCTGCGGCGTCTGCGGGATTGGTAATCTCTCCACATTGGGGCGCGTGGGCTCCAAGGCTTTTGCCCTGTATATCCTGACCACGGCGATTGCGATTGCCACGGCCATTGCTTTCGCCGTGCTGGCAGGCATCGGCAAGGGGATGGCGTTTCAGGCAGACAGTCATTTCGATGGCAAACAGGCGCCGCCGCTGACCGATGTGCTGATCAATATCGTGCCCAGCAACCCGATCGCGGCGATGGCCGATGGCAATATGCTGCAAATCATTTTCTTCTCGATTCTGTTGGGCGTGAGCATCCTGATGGTTGGTACGAAAGCCAAGGGTCTGGTCGAAGCGGCCGAGGTCGCCAACGAAGTCATGATGAAGATGGTGACCCTGGTCATGGCCGTGGCGCCCTATGCCGTATTCGTGCTGATCGCCAAATCCATGGCCGAACTGGGGCTGGACCTGCTGGTGCAGTTGCTGGGATATGTGCTGGTTCTGGTCGCGGCCCTGATGGCGCATCTGTTCGTCACCCTGATGCTGACCCTCAAACTGTTTTCCGGTCTCAGCCCGATGATTTTCCTGCGCAAGATTCGCAACGTCCAGTTGTTCGCTTTCAGCACCGCCAGTTCCAGCGCGACCATTCCAGTGACCTTGCGCACGGTGACCGAACGCATGGGCGTCGATAATTCGGTGGCCTCGTTTACCGTCCCGTTTGGTGCCACCATCAATATGGATGGCACCGCCATCATGCAGGGTGTCGCTACCGTATTCATCGCCAATGTCTATGGTGTCCATCTGGGGCTTTCCGGCTATCTGACTGTGATCGCAATGGCCGTTCTGGCTTCGATTGGCACCGCTGGCGTGCCCGGCGTGGGCCTGATCATGCTGTCGATGGTGTTCACCCAAGTGGGGTTGCCCATCGAGGGGATTGGATTGATCCTCGGCGTCGATCGCTTGCTGGACATGATCCGCACGGCCGTGAATGTTTCAGGCGATGCGGTGGTTTCCAGCATCGTCGCCAGGAGCGAAGGGAAATTCGATGCCTCGATCTATCACGATCCCCAGGCCGGTGTCGTGACCGATGAGGCGCTGGCGCTGGATGAGGCGGCAGAGCAGGAACTGGCGGCGCTGGTCGATGCCGCGCGTTCCCGCAAGGAATCGTCTTGAGCGGGTAGTCCGTATCTTCAGCCGGCTCTCACGTAGCGAGGCCGCATGGAACGGCCGCGGTCGAGAGCTGGGAGAAGTATCAGCAACTACGGCAGAACAGGCGCAGTATCGGTCGGCACAGCAGCGCGACGATCAGAATGTTGACGAGTGGCATGCCCAGTACGACCGCGATACGCAGCATTTCGGATCCACCAAGGAAGATCGGGAACAGATTCCACGGCAACCCCAGCGGCGTCAGCGTCAGTGCCGTCGCCAGATCCAGCGTCGCATTGTGCATGCTCATATTGGTGAAAAAAAGGCCGGTTCCGACAAGCCATGCGAGAACCATCAAGCCAACAAGCCCCTTGCAAAACATGTGATTTCTCCTTTGGTAGGTGGTTA
>CAZTJP010000375.1:0-2221 GCA_964613895.1 uncultured Thiotrichales bacterium
GATGCCGTTGAAGCATTTCGAGCGCCAGTTCGGCGATCTTCCGCGAACCCTGTGCCGGGCCGAGTTTTTCTTTCAGGCCGGCGAGCCCGGCGATGATGTCGTCTCGATAGTTCGGGTTCTCGATCAGAGCGAGCATTTCGTCCGCCAGCGCCGAAGGCCGGGCGTCGTTCTGGATGAATTCGCGGACGATTTCCCGCCCAGCGACGATGTTGACCAGGGCAACATGGGGAATCCGCACCAGTCGGCTCAGGATCGCGTAGCTCAGCGGTGAAACCCGGTAGGCGACTGCCATGGGGATACCCATCAGGCCGGTTTCCAGTGTGGCGGTGCCGCAGGCGGTGAGAATCGCGTCGCAGACCTGCATGACATCGTAAGGGCTTTCATGCTCGATCAGCCGGATGAAGTCGTTCCCGGGTATCAGCGCTTCAATGTCCCGGCGTTGCAGGCCGGGCGCCACAGGTAGCAGGAACTGGATCTCGGGTCGTTGTTGACGGATTTTTTGCGCAGTCGCATGGAACAGCGGCGCCAGACGGCTGATTTCACTGCGCCGGCTGCCAGGCTGGAGGCCGATGACCGGGCGGCTGGCGTCGATACCGAAGTGGCGGCGATTCTCTTCCAGGCTTCTGGTGGCTTTGACCTTGCCGGTCAGCGGGTTGCCGACATAGCGCACGGGGATGCCGTGGCGGCGGTAGAACTCGACCTCGAACGGGAAGATGACGGCCATCATGTCGATGCGTTCGCCGATCTTTTTTACCCGTCCCTGGCGCCATGCCCAGACTTGCGGGCTGATGTAGAACAGGACTTTCACGCCCCGCCGCCGGGCGTGACGGGCCAGCTTGAGATTGAATTCGACGTAGTCGACCAGGATCAGCAGGTCTGGTGGGTTTATATCCAGTTCTGTTTGCAATCGCTTCAGCGCGCGCCTGATATCGGGATAATGGCGCAGCACTTCGACCAGTCCGACGACGGCGAGCTCACGGTTGTCGACCAGGATTTCCGCGCCGGCGCGCGCCAGCGCCTGCCCGCCCATGGCGCGCACTCGAATGCCGGGGTCGAGCTGGCGCAACTCGTCGATCAGGTGTGCGGCATGCATGTCACCGGAGGCTTCTCCGGCGACGATCATGATCTCATGGGTGCGTGAAGTCACGGTGAGTTTCAGTGTCCGAGCTGATGGGGACGGGTGAGCAGTTGGGTGATCTCCATTGCGGTCGCAAGTGCGCGGCGGCCGTCTTCACCGCTGACGGTAGGCGCGTCGCCCGAACGGATGGCATGCAGGAAGTCACGGATTTCATCGAGCAAGGCGTCGCTTTCTTGGCCTTTGATCTGTTGATGCTCGATGTCCGGGACGCCAGGGAACATTTCACGGTCACTGGTGCGGTAGAGGTCGGCAGTTTTTTCCTGAAAGTCGATGCCGATGTAGGTGTCGCGTTGGAAGAGCCGCATCTTGCGTTCGGATTTCTGGCTGACGCGACTGGCGGTAACGTTGGCGACACAGCCATTGGCGAATTCGAGTCGGGCATTGGCGATGTCGATGGAGTCGGAGAGCACGGAGGCGCCGCTCGCGCGCAGGTCGGTGATGTCGGATTTGACGAAGTCGAGGATGATGTCGATATCATGGATCATCAGGTCGAGAATGACGTTGACGTCGGTGGCGCGGGGTTTGAAGGGGGCCAGGCGGTGGGATTCGATGAACAGGGTCTGTTGCCGGATCTGTTGCCCCAGGGCGAGTACGGCGGCATTGAAACGTTCCAGGTGGCCGACTTGCAGGATGGCGCGGTTGGCTTTTGCCAGTTCGATGAGTTGGTCGGCTTCGGCGACGGTGGTGGTGATGGGTTTTTCGACCAAGACGTGGATGCCGCGGCGCAGGCAGTCGGTGGCGATCTGGTGGTGCAGGGTGGTGGGCGCGGCGATGGAGCAGGCGTCGATGTCGTCGAGGATGTCGTGGTGATCGGCGACGGCTTTGCAGTGTAGTTCGTCAGCGAGTTGCTGGCGTGTTTCGGGATTGGGGTCGACGACTGCGACGAGTTCGGCATCGTCCAGGGAGGCGTATTTCCGGGCATGGAATTTGCCGAGATAGCCGACGCCGATGACGGCACATCGAATGGTCATGGGTGTTGTTCCTCGTTGGTGTGGCGTCTGATCCGCTGTTGATGATGCGATGGCCGCAGGGTTGGCTTGTCGGGATGAACCATAGCAAAACCGACAGGGTGACGCATCTAGC
>CAZTJP010000376.1:0-2206 GCA_964613895.1 uncultured Thiotrichales bacterium
TTTTCCGCGATAATCCGCGCTCATCCGTTTGATCGAGCAGCAGTTTCATGACAGTCCGTACCCGTTTTGCGCCTTCTCCGACCGGTTATTTGCATATTGGCGGCGCCCGCACGGCGTTGTATTCGTGGTTGTATGCGCGCGCCCATCAGGGGCAGTTCATTTTGCGGATCGAGGATACCGATCGTGAACGGTCCACCGAGGCGTCGGTGCAGGCGATTCTCGATGGCATGGCGTGGTTGCAACTGGATTACGATGAAGGCCCGTTCTATCAGACAGAGCGGATGGATCGTTACCGGGAGGTGATCCAGCAGTTGCTCGACCAGGGCGATGCCTATTACTGCTATTGCAGCCGCGAGGAGTTGGATGCGATGCGCGAGGCGCAGATGGCGCGCAAGGAGAAGCCCCGTTACGACGGTCGTTGCCGGGCGCGCACGGAGCCGCCGCCGGAGGGTGTCCAGCCGGTGATCCGGTTTCGCAATCCGCAGTCGGGCACGGTGGTCATCGACGATCAGGTGAAGGGCCGTGTCGAGATTCAGAACAGTGAGCTGGATGATTTGATCATTGCGCGTTCCGATGGCACGCCAACCTACAATCTCACCGTGGTGGTCGATGATCTGGATATGGGGATCACGCATGTGATTCGCGGTGATGATCATCTCAATAACACGCCGCGGCAGATCAATATTCTCAAGGCGCTGGGTGAGACGCCGCCCGTCTATGCGCATGTGCCGATGATTCTCGGTGAGGATGGCAAGCGACTGTCCAAGCGTCATGGCGCGATGAGCGTGATGCAGTATGAGCAGGACGGTATTCTGCCCGAGGCTTTGCTCAATTATCTGTTACGGCTGGGTTGGTCGCATGGTGATCAGGAGATTTTCTCACGCGAGGAGATGATCGAGCTGTTCACGCTCGAAGGCATCAACCGGGCGCCTTCGACCTTCAGCCCGAAGAAGCTGCAATGGCTGAACGAGCAGTATTTGAAGCATTCCGATCCGGCGCGGATTGCCGGGCTGTTGGCCCAAAGGCTGGCCGCGCGCGGGATCGACACTGGCAATGGGCCGGATCTCGAAGCGGTGGTGGTGGCCTTGCGTGAGCGCAGCCGCAATCTCAATGACATGGCGGATGCGGCATCCTGGTTCTATCAGGCGCCGGAAAGCTATGACGAGAAGGCCGCGAAGAAGCATTTTTCACCACAGGCCGCCGAGGTGCTGAAATCGTTCCGCCAACGGCTGGAAGCCTTGCCGGACTGGACGCCCGAATCACTTCATCAGGCGGTTGCCGGGCATGCCGAATCGCTGGGCCTGAAGATGGGGCAGGTCGGCATGCCGTTGCGGGTGGCGCTGACCGGCGGGACGCGCTCACCGGATATTGGCGTGACGCTGGCCTTGATCGGTCGCGAATCGGTATTGCAGCGTCTCGATGCGGCGGTGGACTGGATGACATGAGTATTGCGGGCATCGGCAGCGATATTGTGCGCATCGAGCGGATCCGCCAGGTGCTGCAGCGACATCCCGAACGCTTCGTCGCTCGGGTGCTGACGGAGGAGGAACGTTGCGCGCTGACCCGCCAGCGCGATTCAGCGGCGTTCGTGGCCAAACGTTTCGCCGCCAAGGAAGCGGCCGCCAAGGCGCTCGGCGTGGGCATTGCCGAGGGCGTGTCGTTCACCGATTTCAATGTGGCGCATACGGCGGCTGGCCAGCCGCTGCTGGAAGTTCGCGGCCGGGCGCGGCGTTTGATGGATCAGGCACGGATCGAGCGGGCGCATCTGAGTCTTTCCGATGAATCGGAATACGCGCTGGCGTTCGTGGTGCTGGAACGGGAGGGACATGCGTCATGACCAGGCCGGCGATTCTTTTCATCAACGAATACGGTATCTATCCGGAATTGATCACGGCATTGCGCGAGGCCGGTTACCCGCTGACAGTGGAGCATTTGATGCGCAATGCCATCAAGCATATTCGCAAGCACAAGCCGGCCATCGTGGTGGCGGAGTTCGCCCATGAATCCCATTTTCGCGATCGGGTCAGCAATCTGGAGTCGATGCTGGCGCAGGTCGAGCGTGGCGGAATGGTGACGCGCACCGTGGTCTTCTACGAGCCTGACAAGCAGCCTTATCTGGATCGGGTGAAGGCCATGTTCACCATCGATCGGTGTTTGCGGTTGCCGCTGGATGGAGAGGCGCTGGTCGCGGCCATCGAATCGCTCG
>CAZTJP010000377.1:0-2186 GCA_964613895.1 uncultured Thiotrichales bacterium
GCGGGGAATGCCCATCTGCGCCACCTTGATGACCATTTCCGAGGTCAGGCGTCCCGTGGTGTAGAAGCACAGATCGTCGCCACGAATGTCGTCGAGCCACATCAGCCCGGCCAGCGTGTCCACGGCGTTGTGGCGGCCCACATCTTCGACGAAATGCAGCACCTCGGCGTCACGGCACAGGGCGCAGCCGTGCACGCCGCCGGCCTTGCGGTAGACGGCGTTGTAATCGTTGAGATTGTCGAGCAGGGCATAGAGCGTCGATTGCCGCATCTCGCCGCTGGCCAGCCGAATGTTTTCCAGATCATCCATCAAACTGCCGAACACGGTGCCCTGGCCGCAGCCGGTGGTCACGGTTTTGCGCGACAGGCGGGAATCGAGGTTGTCGATACCGTCGCGGGTGACGACCACCGCAGCGTTGGTCTCCCAGTCCACCTGAATGGCGCGAATCTGTTCCGGGCGGTTGATGAGACGCTGATTGCGCAGCCAACCCAGTACCAGCAGCTCCGGGCGGATGCCGAGGGTCATCAGGGTGACGACTTCACGTTTATCGACATAGACGGTCAACGGGCACTCGGTTGCAATATGCTGCGCTCGCTGACGCCCGAATTCGTCCACAGCGGTCACAGCCACGGCAGCATCGAGACCAGCATCAGTCATGGCGATGTGGTGGTTTGTCATATCAGCCTCCTGTCACGTTCATGTTGACTCATGGTCACGACTCAGCGCGCCACGGAAACGCGCCACCACCTCACCAGCGGGAAGCCTCTCGTGGATGCCAGCGACGCTCTTGCCGGCCTGGAGATAGTCTTCGTGCCCCGCGCCGTTGACAGCAGCGCGTTTGAGTTTCCAGATCGATTGCAGCGAATAGAAGGTGCGCATCCAGTGTTTGGTCCTGCGGCCGCGCAGCAGTCGCCGGGCGAGCGGACCGGCGTGGGTACCGATGCGTTCGACCCAGGGTGTTTTGATGACGGACACCGGCACGCCGGAGATCTTGTCGGTCAGCACGATGTCGCTGGCATCGGCATCGAGGATTGCCTGTTTGTATTCAGCCGAAGCGCTGCATTCCTCGGTGGCGATGAAGCGGGTACCGAGCTGGGCGCCGGCGTAGCCTGCCTGCAGCATGGCGGTGAATTCCCCGGGCGAGCCGATACCGCCGGCGCAGATCATCGGTTTACCGAAGTCGGCCAGTTCATCGAGCAGTTGCCGGGCTGACAGCGTACCGGCATGGCCGCCGGCGCGATTGTTGACGCAGATGAAGCCATCGACGCCGGCATCGAAGGCTTTTTGCGCAAAACGCCGGTTGGTGACATCGTGATAGACGATGGCGCCGGCCGCATGGGCCCGATCCACGACCCAGCCCGGATCGCCCAGTGCGGTGACCAGAAACGGCACGTGTTCATCGAGTGCGATATCGAGCCATTCGCGGGCGCGTTGCAGGTATTTTTTCGAGCTGCGCTCGACGATCAGGTTCAGTCCGATGGGCCGATCGGTCAGTGACCGGATGTAGCGCAGGCCCTGGCGGAAGTCCCAACCGTGCACATAGGTCAGCGACAGCGGCTGCACCACGCCGATGCCACCGGCGGCGGACACGGCAGCGACCAGTTCGGGGTTGGAGCAGGGGTACATCGCGCCGCAGATCAGTGGCGTCTCGATGCCCAGCGCGCGGGTGAATTCAGTCTCCACGGCCTGAAGGCTCCGGGCCGATGCGCCAGCGGGCGCGCACCACAGCGGTCAGGTCGTCGTCGGCATCCCGGATCTGGGCGGTCAGCGCGCCGCATTGCGCGGTCGCAGTCGTGACCCTGTGAGAAATTCGGGCTAGCAACTGGCCGCGCGATTTCTTGCGGTATTCGATATCGAAGCCGGTCAGAATGCCGCGCATACCCACTGGCAGGCCATTGAGCAGCGCCAGTCCCGTGGCCATCTCGCCGAGGTTGGCGAGCGCCATGGCGTGTACCGAGCGCAGATGGTTGCGCACCCGGCGGCGTTCGCGCAACGTGACGGCGCAGTAACCCGGTTCGAGTTTTTGCACCGTGGCGCCAAGCCCGCCGGTGTAAGGGACGATCCAGCCCAGCAGACGGCTGAACAGCCAGCGACCGCCCGGCAACGGAGCCAGGGATTGCCAGTGTCTGCGAAGCGTCGGGCCGATGGAACGGGGCATGCCTTCGAGCATAGCACATGGCCCAGCG
>CAZTJP010000378.1:0-2185 GCA_964613895.1 uncultured Thiotrichales bacterium
TCGGCAAGAGTCTGTTGGCGCATTCCGCAGCTCCGTCGTAGTGGGTCAATGGATAGGGCATATTATGGACGAATCCACTAGTGTCCGGAATATTACTCGAATAGATTCAGCTGGTTATTGAAATTGGCGTCCTGCATTGCGTGGTCGCATCCTGTAAGCAGTTGATCTATCGGTATTGTTTCGAAAACGGTCAGGCTCAAAATCTGTAGGATCGAGTAGAGGCTGGCCTGGATATTGAGTCGCTTCTTGATGATGGCGACTAACACGTAGACGGAGACGGCGATCTAGACCTGTGTCTTGACGGCATTCTCCGAGGTGCCGAAAAACGATTTGATTCGCAGGTGCTGCTTGATCCATTTGAAAAACAGCTCCACCTGCCAGCGATAGCGGTAAAGCTCGGCGATGGTGAGCGCCGGAATGCTGAAGTTGTTGGTCAGAAAGACCAACCGCTTGTCGGTCTCGGCATCGTAATACTTGATCCGGCGAAGTCGGTCGGGATAGTACTGGGCGGTATAGAACCCAGTAAGCGCGACGGTTTGATCGCAACGCAGCCCGGTACGCTTGTCCACGGAACGTGAGTAGAGCCGGCGGCACTGCAAATTGGACTTGGCGCGAATGACGAAAAAGGCCAATGCTTGGTGCAGCTGATAGAGACGTTCGAAGTCGGTATAGCCGCGGTCCATGATGTAGAAGGCGCCGGGCTCTGGCAACAGCAGATCGATCACGTTGACATCGTGGAGCTTGCCCTCGGAGATATGGATAAACGACGGGATATTGCCCCGTAGATCGAGCAGGGTATGCAGCTTGACAGCCGCCTTGGTCTGCCGAAAGTGAGCCCAGGGGAAGACTGACAGGCAGAGATCGATAGTGGTGGCATCGAGCGCGTAGACCGTATTGTCGAGTTCGACGCCAAGCGCCTCGTCGGCATAAAGCCGCCGGGCGATCTGAATCAATGACTGAGCAAAGTCGGCATAGATGCGCCAGTCGCGTTTTTCGTTGGCCTCGGCCAGGATGCTGCGGGCAACGCGGGAACGAATGCCCATGTGGTAGAGCTTGCTGCTCTGGGCATTGAGGCAGGCCTCGATGTCGCGCAGGCTCTCCCGGTAGGTGAGTTGTGCGAACGCCATGCACCGGTACTGATCCTGGCAGCTGAAGCGTTTGACATGGCGGTTGCCGTTGTAGCGCTGGATGCAACGCCGAAGTGTATGCAAAGGCAGATGATCCATCGCCTGCGCGAACACGAGTTTGCCTGAGTACATGACTTGATTGCTCCAACCCGGGATACCGGGCTAAAGCGTGATCCCGGCCCGCTGGCCGGTTCAAGTCGGTGACAGGTAAAAATGGCATATTATTCTTTTAGCAACAATAAGTTACCGATGAATATGCTTCGTTTTTCCGGACACTAGTGATCTCCAGACACGCGTCGATGAACGGCAGCAACCCGGCGAATTCATCCTGACAGAATCGCAGCAGTTTGGCCTGTTATCTGGCAGCACGCAGAGCCTGGCAGGCAGAGCCGCATTGCTGACGCTGTTACCCATGACCTATGACGAACTACAGCGCTCGGGAAAAATTGGCGAAAACCTGGACAGGATACTCTTTGACGGAGCCTACCCTCCCATCTTCGACCGCGGACTCGAACCGCACCCGTGGTATGGCAACTATGTGCGCACCTATCTGGAGCGCGATGTCCGGCAATTGATCAATGTACAGGATCTGGGCACGTTTCAACGCTTCCTGAAATTGTGCGCGGGCCGGACCGGGCAACTGCTCAATCTTTCCTCGCTGGCCAATGACTGCGGCATCACCCACAACACGGCCAAAGCCTGGGTGTCCGTGCTGGAAGCCAGTTATATCGTGCATCTGTTGCCGCCGCATCACCAGAACTTCAACAAGCGTCTGGTCAAAACCCCCAAACTCTATTTCCTGGATACGGGGCTTGCCAGCTGGCTGCTCGGCATCCGGGACAATGAACAACTGGCTACCCATGTTCAACGGGGCGCCCTGTTCGAAACCTGGGTCATCAGTGAATTGCTCAAGGCCCGCTACAATGCCGGCGAGGCCTCAAATCTTTACTTCTGGCGTGATCGTTCAGGACACGAGGTGGACCTGCTGATTGACCATGGAACCCATCTGTCACCGCTGGAAATCAAATCCGGACAAACCATCAACAAGGATTACTTCA
>CAZTJP010000379.1:0-2177 GCA_964613895.1 uncultured Thiotrichales bacterium
TGAGCGGCCTCGCTACGCGACCCTGTGAGAGATCCGGGCCAGTCCGTCAGGGACGGCGTGGTGGTACGTTGGGGAATTCTCCAATCAGTTCCCGCTTCCAGTAATTGCCGGTTTTTCGGTGTTCTTCCCATGTGGTGAAGTGGTAGCGATAGGCAAGAACTCGCATGAAACGCGGCGGATGCTCCGGGAAAGGGTTGTCGGCCAGCAACGCCAGTACTGTGGGATTGCCCTGGTGGAGTTGTTGCATGAACCGATCGAACCAGAAGCGGATGGATTCGTGGCGGGCGGGGACGAACCAGATCATCCAGTCGAGCCGGGGCTGATGGGGAACGATGAATGGTGGCAGCCGGTCGAGCGGGCCAGGTTTGTATTTGAACGGATAGGTCTTCCAGTGTATATGGTCGTTGGAGCCTTGGATCACCAGTTCCTGCCGTTCCGTTTGCATGGTGGGAAAGACATGATAGGTATTGCCCAGTCCAAAGCGTCGCGCGTTTGTCGCCCATTCATACAGGGGCGGGTTATCGATGTGCAGCACCCGGTTGGCCATCAGTGGTAGCGAAATGGAGAAGATCAGCAACGCTGCGATTAGCTGGGGATAACGCTTTCCGCCAGCGGCTGAGGCGGTGTCGGCGGTGGTTGCCTTGCCGAACAGCAGTCGGTCATCGAGCAGGAACAGGCATAGCAGGATGGTCAATAGATTGATGAAATTGTGATTGCTGGTCGCAATGATCAGGGTTTGCATGAAGATGGTGACCACCGCAGCTGTCAACCGGAACGCTCTGGGCAGAAAGATGAAGAACGGGACGATCAGTTCGGAGAAATAGACCAGTCCCGTGCCGCTTTTGAGCATGATCGGCGGCAGTTGATGGGTGAGCCAGCTGCCGAAATGGGGTAGTGGCTGGGTTTCGAAATAGTATTGCAGAGCGGTCCAGTCCCGCCAGGTGGGGTCCCCGCTGGCCAGTTTGGCGTAGCCAGACAGGAATCGCAGCCGGAACAGCAACCAGTCGAACATGAAGATCAGCAAACGGGTGGGACCATTCACCAGGAAGATGGCCAGGAACCCCGATTCCAGCAGCAGGTAGTCCCATTGGAAATTGAGGAAGATCTGTCCTGCCGTTGTCAGTGACAGATAGAGTGCGAACAAGGCAATCAATGCAGCGCGTTCGTACAACCCCAACAGCAGCAGCACCGAGAATCCGCAACCGGCGATCGTGGCGCCACGGAGCGCCAGGTCACTGGCGTTGAGCCAGAACAGCGAAGGCAGTCTCCAGAGTGCGTCCGTTCCGAATTCCTGAAAATAGAAGCGTTGCAGATCGGCGAGGGGCAGAATGCCATGGGGGCCGGCCAGCCCGTTGATCTGTACCGAGAGAGACAGAAAAGCGGAGAAGTAGATGACCGCCAGGCCCTTGAGGAAGAGCCGACTGATGAGGTGGTGGTCATTGGCAGGGGAGAGCACCAGTTCCAGCGGTTTCATAAGGGTGATTATAGACGCTCGTGATGAGTCGCGGCGCCTTGTGGGGCTAACGAAAAAAGCCGGCTCGAGGCCGGCTTTTCGACAAGGTTCTGGATCAGGCGCCTACATCTGCTTGATGCGGGCATTCAGACGGCTTTTTTGTCGGGCAGCCTTGTTGGCATGGATCAAGCCCTTGGAAGCCGAGCTGTCGAGAACGGAAGCCGCGGTCTTGAAGGACTCGGTAGCTGCGTCCCTGTCTCCGGATTCGATTGCCGAAATCGTACGCTTGACATAGGTCCGCATGCGCGAACGCAGAGCCATGTTGTGGGCGCGGCGAGCAACCGCCTGACGGGCACGTTTCTTGGCTGATGCGATGTTGGCCAAAGGTCTCTCCGAAATACTCTCAAACTGGAGCGCGAATCCTACGCGCGCAGATGGGCAAAATCAATACCTTCACGCGCAAATGTCTGCCTGCCGGGGGTGGTTCGGGAGACTGCGGCCTGACAGATGCGCCGGCTGGCCAGTTCAGCGGGTAACTGGTCGGTTCTGGCTGTAAAACCGGGCGGGCAAACAATGGGTTTCGCTAGAATTCACGCTTCATTATCGATGATGACATTATGCGACGGATTGCGCTCAAAACTTTCATGGATGAGAGACGTTCGGTACTAGCCCGAATTTCTCACAGGATCACGGCTGCGGCCGCCCAATGCGGCGCGCTGACAGG
>CAZTJP010000380.1:0-2163 GCA_964613895.1 uncultured Thiotrichales bacterium
GGGTTGAAGCAGGATTCGGTGGTGATCACGGCCTTGATCAGTGATTCGTCGATATGGTGCCGGGCGGCCAGTTTATGGATCAGCGGTGCGTAGCGCTGGATGCGCTTTCGGATGTGTTTACTGTTGAGGTTGCAGCGCCCGCTGACGGCGGTGGGTCGGCCGTATTCACGGATGGCGATCAGTCGTTGGCCGGCGATTCGGCGGTCGGTGAACAAGGGTACCCCATCGGTGGTGGCGTAATGATAGACACGGTCGCCAGCCAGGGCGGGCCAGGCGGTCAGGAGTAGTGGAATGAGTAGAAGCAGTCGATTCATGGCCAGTGGTTTGCGCCTCGAGGCCGTATAAAATACAGCCAAATGTCTTCGATACACAATCTGCTGTCAGTACTTTCCGATGGGCGTCCACATGCGATGGTGGATTTGTGCGCCTGTTCCGGTTTGTCCCCCAAAGCATGCCAGCAGGCATTGACTGAATGTCGCTCGGCGGGGTTGGAAGTCGTCGAAGACGCTGGTGTGGTTCGCTGGATCGAGCCGCATCCATTGTTGTCCCGGTCGATGCTTGCATCCGCGGCGCCAGGCCATCCGCTCGATCTGATGTTTTCGGTGGATTCGACCAATCTGCGGCTCGAGGAGGCGTTCACACATGGCAAGCTGTATCTGGCCGAGCATCAGTCCGCCGGACGTGGGCGGTTGGGGCGCCGCTGGGTATCGCCGGCGTGCCAGAATCTCTATCTGTCGCTCGGCTGGCGGTTCGAACAACGCAGCCCGGCGCTGGCGGGATTGAGCCTGGCGGCCGGGGTGGCAGCCTGTCGGGCCCTGCAGCCGCTGGTACCGGGGCGGTTGGGTATCAAATGGCCGAATGATCTGTATCTGCAAGGCCGTAAAGTGGGTGGCATTCTGGTCGAGACCGTTGCGGGCGCCGATGGTGGCTTGTCGGTGGTTGCCGGGATTGGCATCAATGTGTTGATGCGCGAGCCGGAGGAATCACCCGATCAACCGTGGACATCGCTGTCACATCATCAACCGGATATCGACCGAAATGAGGTGGGCTGCCGGGTGATCGGTGCGTGGTTGCCGCTGTTTCGTGCTGCGCCCGATGCCATCGGCACACTGATCGACGATCATTGGCGTACGCTCGATGTGAGCTGGCGGCAGCCGGTCACCGTACGTTGTGGCAAAGATCGCCATACCGGCATCGGCGCAGGTATCGACGAGCAATTCAACTTCGTGCTGGATCAGGGACAGCGGCGGCGCCATTTCAATGCCGCGGATATCAAGTTGCGGCTGGGGGCGTTGGAATAGACTGTGAACCGACTTTTTCTCGATCTCGGCAATAGCCGCTACAAATGGTGCAAGGCCAGCCACGTGCCTCACTTCAATGCTGCCATCTATCCGGAGGGGGATGCGCCACGGGCGATTGCCGAAATGATGGCAGAGGTAGCGGATGGGGCACAGGTGGTGATTGCCAGTGTGCGTCAGGCGCGGTTCAACCAATCGCTGGCGCGGGCGCTCGCGGCGCGGGGCGTCGCATTCGAGTTTCTCGCCATTCCCGATCCACCATGGCTACCGCTGGCCTATCGCGACCCCGCGACATTTGGCCTCGATCGCTACCTCAACCTGCTGGCAGCGGCGCGGCATTACGGCACGCCGGCACTGGTCGTCTCGGCGGGCACGGCGGTGACCCTCGATTGGCTCGATCACCACGGTGCACATGCCGGCGGTTGTATCTTTCCCGGTCTACAAATGATGCATGAAGCGTTGCTGCAGGGCGCGGACGGCATCCATGCAACGGCAGGGCAGGGGACGGTACTGGCGCGTTCCACCGCAGCGGGTGTGGCCGGTGGCATCGCCACGGGCTGGACTGCCGGCGTGCAGGGCCTGATCGACGCCATGCTGGCCACCGCGTATTCTGGCGCCGACGTTGGCTCCGCCCCCCTGTCTGCTGACCATGTTGGGCCTGGGGAAACTACCGCCGCGGTCACAATTTTACTCACCGGGGGCGACGCGGAACGGCTCCATCAGGCATTATCGCTTCCCACCGTTGTGGATTCTCTCTTATTATTCAAGGGAATGGATATCGCGAGCCAGAAACAGGCATGAGAAACCTTATATTTGCGCTACTAGCGGCCAACATCCTGTTCTTTCTCTGGCCGAAGGAAAATCT
>CAZTJP010000381.1:0-2153 GCA_964613895.1 uncultured Thiotrichales bacterium
TTAGCCACTGGTAACCGACTTGCGCAAATCAGTCCTTGTCATCGAAGACGACATCCACATTGCGGAACTGCTGCGGCTGCATCTGTCCGAAGCGGGCCATTCGCTGACGGTCTGTCACAACGGTGACGAGGGTTGGTTGCGTTACCAGCGCCAACCCCCGGACCTGGTCGTGCTCGACATCATGTTGCCGGGGCTCGACGGGCTGGAGATCTGCCGCCGGATTCGCCAGCACGAGCAGCGCTATACACCGGTATTGATGCTGACCTCGAAAACCAGCGAACTGGACCGGGTCCTCGGCCTGGAACTGGGCGCCGACGATTACCTCACCAAGCCGTTCAGCCTGATGGAGCTGGTGGCCCGCGTCAAGGCGCTGCTGCGACGCAGTGACGCCATGGCCAAGCCCGCCGCCAGCGAACAACCACGACTCGAATTCCCCAACCTCTCCATCGACCCTGCCCGACGCGCAGTGCAATGTCACGGCAAAGCGGTCGAACTGACCGCGCGGGAATTCGACCTGCTCTACCATTTCGCGCGTCATCCCGGGCAGGTATTCAGCCGCATGCAGTTGCTCGATCAGGTTTGGGGCTACAGTCACGAAGGCTACGAACACACCGTCAATTCCCACATGAACCGGCTGCGCGGAAAAATCGAGCCCGACCCGAAAAACCCCATCTACATCAAAACGGTCTGGGGCGTCGGCTACCAGTTCATCGGAGACGAGTCATGATGGCCTGGACCCGCAGCCTCTACGCGAAACTCGCATTCGCACTGGTGATCATTCTGCTGACGGTGGGCGTAATCCACACCCTCTCTGTCATTTATATCACCCATCGCTGGCAGCAAACGGCTACCCAGGCACTCAACAGAAACCTCGCCAGCAATCTGGTCAAGGACAAACGCATCGTCGCCAACGGAAAAATCGACAGCAAGGCCATGAAGAAAACCTTCATGGATTACATGACGATCAACCCCAGCATCGAAATCTACTACCTCGATCTGAACGGAAAGATCCTCGCCTACTCGGCCGAGCCTGGCAAGGTCAAGCGTCGGCGCGTCGATCTCGAACCCATCCAGAAGTTTCTCTCCGGCAAGGTCATGCTGCCATTGCTCGGCGATGATCCACGATCCCATGACCGGAAAAAAACATTCTCGGTGACGCCGATCCCCAACGCCGAACATCCGCAAGGCTATCTGTACATCGTACTGCAGGGCGAGGACCATACGGCAGCTCGCCAGGCGAACATGCTGCAATTCATGGTTTCCATGGCCACGCCAGGACTGGCCGGGGCATTACTGATCGGGCTGCTCATCGGGCTGCTGATCTTCTACGGCCTGTCGCGGCGGCTGCGGCGGCTGGCGGACAAGGTCAGCCACTTTACCGCCAATGATT
Organism: uncultured Thiotrichales bacterium; assembly: GCA_964613895.1. Lineage (GTDB taxonomy): Bacteria > Pseudomonadota > Gammaproteobacteria > UWMA-0217 > UWMA-0217 > HyVt-560. The sequence continues at coordinate 1,391 of CAZTJP010000381.1, forward strand.
TCCGGCACCCGGAAAAATTTACCCCCGAATCCAGCGGCCGTGCGCGCGACGAGATCGACGAACTGACGCATCGCTTCGCGCAGATGAGCCAACATATCGCCAGCCAGTGGGCCGCCCTCAAGCAACAAGACACATTGCGGCGCGAAATGATCGCCAGCATCTCGCACGACCTGCGCACACCGCTGGCATCCGCCCAGGGCTATCTCGAAACCATCGCCATGAAAGGCGAACGCCTCGACAGTGCACAGAAACAGCATTATCTCGATATTGCAATCAAACAGACCCACCGGCTGCAAACGCTGATCGACCAATTGTTCGAACTGGTCAAGCTCGAAGCCCGTGACACAGAGCCTCATTTCGAGGAATTTCCGGTTCTCGAACTGGTTTACGATGTGGTCGGCAAGTTCCGGCTCAAGGCCGAAGCGCAAGGCATTTCACTGCGGGTATCGCCCCAGGCGGTCGATGCGCATGTGCTCGCCGATATCGGCCTGATCGAGCGTGTACTCGACAACCTGATCGACAACGCATTCGAACACACACCGTCGGGCCGCAGCATCGTGATCGATGTCCAGCCAAACGACCGGCAACAGATCACGATCTCCGTCCGCGACGAAGGCAAAGGCATACCACAAGATGAGCAGGCACTGATCTTCGAGCAGTTTCACCGCGCCGACAACCCGCACCGCGGCAGTCCGGGCCATGCCGGGCTGGGGCTGGCCATCGTCAAAAAGATTCTCGAACTGCACCGCCAGGCCATTCGCGT
>CAZTJP010000382.1:0-2139 GCA_964613895.1 uncultured Thiotrichales bacterium
GACGAAGATCTTGCCATCGCCGATCTTGCCGGTTCGTGCCGACTGGCTGATCGCCTCGGTCACGGCATCGCATTTGTTGGCAGCCACCGCGATCTCGAGTTTCACTTTCGGCAGAAAATCGACGACATACTCGGCACCCCGATAGAGTTCGGTGTGGCCTTTCTGACGACCGAAGCCCTTGACCTCGGTGACGGTGACGCCCTGAACGCCGATCGCGGACAATGCTTCCCTGACATCGTCGAGCTTGAACGGTTTGATGATTGCAGTTATCAGTTTCATGGATTATCCGTGTTTGCAGTCCGGGTTTTGTGAACCATTCGATCTTAACAAAGATGGACGGTGCTATCATCACGCCCGCCACTGACTACGCCAACCGGTGAACGATCTTGCTGAAAAAACTCTTCAAGCGACACAAGGAAGAAACGGTCGAGGCGCTCGAGCCTTCGCCGGACAAGATCTCCGTGCTGTTCGTCTGCATGGCGAACATCTGTCGATCCCCGACCGCCCAGGGTGTCTTCAGCCGTCTGGTGGAGGAACAGGGGTTGTCGGACAAGATCGAAATCGACTCCGCCGGCACCATCACCCAGTATGCCGGCAAGCCGCCGGATCAGCGCGCCCAGGCAGCCGCCGAGGAACGCGGCTACGATCTGAGCGCTTTTCGCGCGCGGCTGGTGCGCAAAGCAGATTGCAGCGGCTTCGATCACATCATCGTGATGGATGACACCAACCTGCTGGATGTCCGCTCGATCTGCCCCAGGGATTGCTGGCCCAAGATTCATCTGTTCATGGACTATGTGCCCGGCAAGGCGGGACAGGACGTGCCGGATCCGTTCTCCGGCGATGAGGAAGACTTCGATCTGGTACTGGATCTGTCGGAACAGGCCGCTGCCGGCCTGCTGGCCCACATCCGCAAGCAGCATGGCATTTGAGGCTGGGCGGCGTACCTCTACTCGGTGACCGCTGGCGGCTGTTCCGGTGCATCGCCCAGATCGAGCGACGGGGTGATGGCGTCGAGATTCTGCAATTCCTTCAGGCTGGGTAACTCGTCCAGCGAGCGCAGATTGAAATAATCGAGAAACTGCCTCGTGGTGGCGTACAACGCCGGCCGGCCAGGTGTTTCCCGGTGGCCGATGACCCGAATCCATTCACGGTCGAGCAAGGTTTTGATGATGGTGGAGCTGACGCTGACGCCGCGCACGTCCTCGATCTCGGCCCGCGTCACCGGCTGGCGGTAGGCAATCAGTGCCAGCGTTTCGAGCAGCGCGCGCGAATACTTCTTCGGCTTTTCCTCCCACAGTCGCAGCACTGCTTCGGCGTATTCTTGCCTGACCTGGAACCGAAAGCCGCTGGCGACTTCGACCAACTCGATGCCACGCGAAGCACAATCGGCCGCCAGGGCTTTGAGCGCCGTATGGACATCGCTGAGCGAGACCGGCTGATCGAGCCGATCGACCAGCCCTTGCAGATTGCGGGCCGTCAGCGGCTGGTCGGACGCCATCAGAATGGCTTCGATTTGGGCTTTCAGGGATATTTCGCTCATCCGTCCTCCTTGCCGCCGTCGGCCAGCGAGACATGGATCGGCGCATAGGCATCGGCCTGGGCCAGATCGATCAACCGCGCCTTGAGCAGTTCCAGCAGGGCCAGAAAACTGACCACGACGCCCATCCGGCCTTCCTCCACATCGAACAGTTGGTGGAACGCCACGAAGCCGCCCGCGCGGTTCAGGGTTTCGAGCACGGAAGACATTCTGGCACGCACCGAGAGGGTTTCCCGTTCGATCTGATGATGGGCGTACATCTGCGCCCGTTGCAACACATCCTGCAGCGCCAGCAGCAGTTCCTTCAGATCGACCTCAGGCTGTGGCGCCTCGTGCTCGATCTCCGGCACATCGGCATCCACCGGAAAGTTGTCACGATAGAGACGCGGCAGTGCATCGATATCTTCGGCAGCCTGCTTGAACTGTTCATACTCCTGCAGGCGGCGCACCAGTGCGGCCCGTGGATCCTCCTCTTCCTCCACCTCGGCCGGCCGCGGCAACAGCATACGGGATTTGATTTCGGTCAATACCGAAGCCATCACCAGATACTCCGCCGCCAGATCCAGCCGCATCGATTTCATCATCTCGATATATTGCATGTA
>CAZTJP010000383.1:0-2134 GCA_964613895.1 uncultured Thiotrichales bacterium
GCCGGCGCATCCGGCGCCGGCAAATCCTCGCTGGCCTATGCCGGCATTCAGGCCCGGCTGGAAGCCGCCACGGAGGAAGCCCCCGTTGCCGGCATCGGCCATTGGCGCGCCAGCCACATGAAACCCGCCGCCATGGGCAATGACCCGTTTCTGGCATTGGCGGCTGGCGTCACGCAACTGGCCATACCCGGCCTCGCCAGCGCCGACCGCCTGGCCGATGAGCTACGCAGTGACCCCAACCGTTTCACCCACCTGATCGATCAGGTGCTGGCCGGCCACGCCAAGGCGCACTGGCTGCTGATCATCGACCAGTTCGAAGAATTCTTCACCACCGTCAGTGACGAAGCACGCAAGGCGTTTATCGATCAACTGCTGCTGCCCGCGCTGGATCAGCCACGCTTTCGCGTACTCGCCACCCTGCGCGCCGACTTCCTCGACGCCTTCATCGCCCACCCCGGCCTGCGCAAGGAATACAACGCCGAAGCCCCCTACGCCGTTGGCGAGCCGGATGCGCTGGCCATCGAATGCATGATCACCGGCCCCGTGCGTCAGCGCCGGCTGGCCCAGCCCGTCACTATCGACGATGCGTTGGTGCGCAGACTCATCCAGGACACCCAGGGAGAAAAGGGCGGCCTGGCGCTGCTGGCCTTCGCGCTGGAGGACCTCTACAACCAATGCGTCGCCAAGGGCGCCATGACCCTGGCCGATTACGACAATGACAGCTTCGGTGGCCTGGCCGGCGTCATCCGCCAGCGGGCAGAAGACGCCGTAGCCCAAGCCGGACTGGACGCCGAGGCGCTGCTGCCACGGGTGTTCTCACGCCTGCTGGTGGTACAGATCGACGGCAGCCCCACAAGGCGGCGGGAATTTCGCGATCACTGGGAAAACAGTCACGACAGCGACGCGCTGCGGCTGATCGACGCATTGGTGGAAAAACGGCTGCTGGTCAGCGATGCGCAACACGACGCCAAATGCAACATCAGCCGCGCACGCATCGAAGTCGCCCATGAAGCGCTGTTCTCCGCCTGGCCTGCGCTGCGTGAATGGATTGATAAGCACAAGGAAGCCCTGATCCGTCGTCCCGAAGTAGAACGCTTGGCCCGCGAGTGGAAGGAAAAAGGCGAGCGCGACAAAACACTCATCAACAGCCCCGAACTGATCCGTAATACCCGCGACCTGTTGCAAGAAGCGGAACTCTGGCCGCAAATGGTCGACGACCCGGACAAACCGGAAATCGCCCATTTCTGGGCGCTGGACCAGGCGGACGATATCGAATTTCTCAGCGGCCAGTCCTTCGCGGCGTTTCAGCAAGGCGACACCGGCGCCCGCCTGCGGCTGCTGAAAACCCTGACCCGGGCGCCCAACAACTACGCCACCATGGAGCAAGGCCTGAACCGGGTGGTGCGCGGTGATGACCGCATCCTGCCCTGGCTGCGCGAAGGATTGGCCGAGGTACAAAACGCACTCGCCAACGAAACCATCACCGACTGGCATCGTCACCGCGCCCGCATTGGCGATCTGATGGCAGTACTCGGCGACCACCGGCCCGGCGTCGGCCTGCGCGAGGACGGCCTGCCTGATATCGTTTGGCAGGAAGTGCCGGCCGGTGACTTCCGGTTCGGGGAAAACAACAACCACAAGAAAACCGGCGCGTACCGCATCGCCCGCTATCCGATCACCAATGCGCAATATCAGGTATTCGTGGAAGCGGACGACTACAACGATGAAAAATCATGGTGGTCCCCTTACCCCGTGCTCAAAGCAGATCCACCCAATTGGGACCGTCCCAATCGCCCCCGCGAACGTGTCACCTGGATTGAAGCGGTTGCCTACTGTCGCTGGCTGACTGCCCGGTTTCGCCAACACGGCCTGATCGATTCAGATGAAGAAATCCGCCTGCCCAACGAATACGAATGGGAACGCGCCGCGCGTGGAGACGACGGCGATCGCCAATATCCCTGGCAAGGTAGCTATCACTCCGGATGGGCCAATGTCGATGAAACCCGGGAAAACCCAGACGCGGTGGCGCTCAAAGAAACGACAGCAGTCGGGCTCTACGCCCAAAATGTATCTCCCTATGGCCTGATGGACTGCTCCGGCAATGTCTGGGAATGGTGTCTGAACAAATATCAAA
>CAZTJP010000384.1:0-2122 GCA_964613895.1 uncultured Thiotrichales bacterium
TCGCGAGGGACGAGCGACGCAGGCGGCGGGCAGCACCGGCGGGAGTAACAGTCGGGATCAATGATATACTCAGGCCCTCTCACATTTCCCGGGATTGCCCAGCAATGAAGCCCGCTAATAATCTCGACGAAGTCTATCGGGTCTGTGACCCGGACAGGCCATTGTCGGCAACCGATGACCGGTATGTGGATCTGTCCAGCGTGCGGGGAACCAAAGTTATTGCCACTACAATCGCTCGGCGCATCCGCCGTTGTGATGGCAACCAGTATCACCAGGAGCTGTTGACCGGCCACCGAGGTTGCGGCAAATCAACCGAGTTACTGCGCCTGAAAGCAGAGCTGGAGCGCGAAAATTTCTTTGTCGTCTATATCGATGTCGAGGAAATGCTCGATCTGGTGGATCTCGACTATCTGGATGTGCTGCTCAGCATTGCGCGGCAGACGGAAAAGGCCTTGCGCGATGCCGGTATTCATCTGAACAAATCCTTGCTCGACGAAATTGGGCAGTGGTTTGCCGAGAAGATCGTTGAGGAATCGCGTGAGACTGATCTGTCGGGTGGTATCGAAACCGCAGCCCAGGCCAAGGCGGGCATTCCTTTTTTTGCCAAATTGACTGCCAAGGCAACGGCGGATATCAAAACCGCCAGTAGCCGCCGGGTCACTATTCGTCGAAACCTCGAAAGGGAATTGGCCGTTTTTATCGAAAAACTCAATACCCTGTTGATCGATGCCCGCAGCCAGGTGAAAAAACAGGAGCGGCTGGATATTGTTTTAATTGTCGATGGGCTGGAGAAAATGCACTACCGCATATTGGATGATGGCCAGTCCAGTCATGCGCATTTGTTCGTCCACCATGCCGAACAGCTCAAGGCGCCTCGGTGTCACATCATCTACACCATGCCCATTTCATTGGTATTCAACGCCAACCTGGGTAACGATTTCGACCATATTCAGGTAATCCCCATGGTCAAGATCTCGGAGGACGGGGTCGCCTGCCTGCGTGAAGTCGTGGCCAGGCGCGTTGAGATTGAAACGGTTTTTGAAAAAGCAGACTACGTCGACGACTTGGCCCGGCTCAGTGGGGGTGTGATGCGTGATCTCATGCGCCTGATCCGGCTGGCGACCGATACCGACGACGAGAAAATTGGTAAGGATGAAATTGAATACGCCGAAAATACCTTGATCCGCGAGTACGACCGATTATTGCGCGAGGATGAGATCGAGCAACTGAAATGGGTGCAAGAGAACCAACGCGTCACCGGCGATGAGGCCTATGCAAGAATGCTCAACCTGCGTTTGATTCTGGAGTATCAGAACGGTGACCGCTGGGCAGACCTTCATCCTGCCATTACTCGTATCCCCTGGGTGAAACAAAGGCTGGAAAATGGCAACGCATGAGGTGCTGGCGGAGCCGTCCAGTCCAGACCTCACGCAAACTTACCCCGACCTCAGGCGGCTGGCCAAGGCGCTGAGGCGATCCAAAGATGAATTCAGCCTGTTTTTTGTCGAATGTAATATTCCATTACTGGCCCGATCACTGGCCAACCACTTGAGCCAGGTCGTATCTCCGCCACCGTTGCAAATTGATCTGTCAGATTTTGCCGATATGACGGCAGATATCCATTTGGATGAATTTATCGCCAGACAGGTTGAAGCGCTGACACCTCGGGCGCCAGTTTTTCTGTTTGGCCTGGAACTGCTGCTGCCGGCGCTGTCTGGAGAACGATTGACGCGCACCGTGCAGCAATTGAACTGGCGGCGTAGCCAGTTTTTTGCCCTGCACCGTCCGCTGGTTATCTGGCTACCGCGTTATGCGCTCGACTTGCTGGCGGAACACACGCCGGACTTCTATGACTGGTATAGCGGTGTGTATGTTTTTTCCGCAAACCAAGGTGACCAACAACAAGCCGAGCGGCTTGTATTTGAGGAAATCGTGTCCCGATCCGAAGTTCACGCCGCCGAGCGGATGAGCGAAGGGGAAAAAAAGCGTTGGTTGCACACGCTGAGGGGCCTGTTGCAGACACATCAACAGGCTGATGCCGACCGGGCCGCGCTATTGGGGAACCTCGGGCGTTTGGAAGACTCCTTGGGAGACTATGACCAAGCGTTGCAACACTATCAAG
>CAZTJP010000385.1:0-2109 GCA_964613895.1 uncultured Thiotrichales bacterium
GTGGCCTCCGGAGAAAAGGTTTCCTCGATCACCAATCCGCCCCGGTGTACTCGTTTGCCGAACAGCACGCAGCCTCGGGCGAAGGCTTCTGCCGCCTGTTTTTCGCACCATTCCCACTCATAGGGCAGGGCGTTGACGGGTAGTTGCCAGTGAGCGGTGACATAGACTTCGCCCAGCTTGATCTCGACGGTCCAGTCGTGCCAAGGGGGGTTGCCTTCCTTTTCGCTACCGTATTCCTGCTCAACGAGGCGGCAGTAGTTTCCCACCCGGTTGTCGCCCACGGTGACTTCATTGATGACGTAGTCCTTGTGCACGCAGCTGTCCCAGCCGGTGTGGGTTTCCGTGGCAGTGGCAAACAGTGCGGTCACCAGGCCTTCGGGGGTAATGCTCAAGGAGAGTTGGCTGTCCCAGGCGGGATGGGATGGGTTTTCTGCGAGAGTCATGGTCACTCATGCACCTGAATCGATGAGGTTGGGTAACTTTAGCAACTGTACGGCAATCTGAATAGGGGGCGTCAGCGATCGAACTCGATCACATGCCGTTCTTGAATCGTTCATCGAAGGTTTTGCCGCTGTCGCGGACCTGCCTGAGCGCGGCTGCGTATTCGGCGAGGATGCCCAGCGCCCAGGGAATACGTTCACGGAAATAAGTGTCTTCGTCGGGGTTGTTGTCGGCCGGGTTGTCGTTGAGCACGGATTCCACGTTACGCACGATGATCTGTTCGGGAATGTAACAGAGGCGGTTGTTTTTATAACTGCTCATGCGCAGTTCAGCGATGGGGTAGGCGCCGCCGGGACCCGACGAAACACCCACCAGCATGGCGGGTTTGTGGCCGAGCTGGCGGGCGCCGAACAGCAGGAAAAAGTTTTTCAGTCCGGCCGGCGCCTGTCCGTGCCACTCCGGCGAGACAATGACAAAGGCATCACTGCTTTCCAGTTGTTCATTGATCGGCGCGAGCCGGGATTGCCATTCCGGATTGCCCGCCCAGATGGATTCGTCCCACAGCGGCAATGGGTTGTCCGACAGGCTGTACAGCCAGGTGTCATCGCACAAGGCCTGCTCTTTGAGCACGGATTCCATATAACGAGCGACTTTCAGGCTTTGCGCATCATGTCTGTGACTGCCACTGATAATCGAGATTTTCATACTGTTCGTCCTGTTGTTGGATATCGATTGCCGGAAATGCCGGAAACGACAAGATAGCAAAGCGGCTGTCGGAACGCATCCAGCCCGATTCGATATGGGCAGGTCAGTGGGAATGTTGTAATATTAACAAGCTCTAATACTTTTGTTGTCGGTTCGACCGGAATCGAACCAACGCAGGCTCATGTCTGTCTGAGGCAAGACGATGCCGACGCTGGCGATGGGCGTAACCAATAGGTAAGTAACTGATGTTGAAAAAGTTGATAGCCAAACGGGCGGCGCGCAGGGAAGTGGCAGCAGCGCCTCGGCCGGTCGAGAGAACCAGTACTGCCCTGGTGCATTTGCAACGTGCGGCAGAGGTTTACCAGCCAGCGCCCGTGGTGGAAACAGCCGATGAATCGCAACGCTCAGGGCTGTTGGGCAGCATCGGCGCCATGGTTCGTCGGGTGCGCGTCGTGCGCCAGAAAAAACCCCAGGAAGCCGAGGTTCTGGAAAAGCTGGAGCATATTTTCACCCAGTTGCACCGGGATTTCGACGAGCGGGAGCGGATGCTGGACAAGAAACTTCAGGCGATCGAAGCCATGCAAGCGCGCGAGAGTCGTCTGCTCAAATGGTTTTCGATTCCGTTGACCCTGGTGGCGATGGTGGGGCTGGGCTTTCTGTTCTACATCGCCTATGCCATGCAGCACTCCGTGGCCGATATGTCGAAGAATATGGCGGTCATGAGTGGCGATATTTCATCGATGACCAGCAATACGCAGAATATGTCGCGAAACATGGCGCACATGACGGGTTCGATGTACACCATGAACAACAATATGGCTTATATGACGCGGGATGTCTCGATGATGAGTCGCAACGTCGGTTCGATGTCACGCTCGGTCGCGCCGATCGGCAAGGCGGCGGGTTCGGCGGCCCCGATGATCGGCATGATGCGATCGTTCATGCCGTTTTAGATTCGGCCCG
>CAZTJP010000386.1:0-2084 GCA_964613895.1 uncultured Thiotrichales bacterium
TAGTCACGCCGGGCATGGCCGGTATAGAGCTGCCGTGGCCGGCCGATGCGTTGCTGCGGGTCGTTCATCATCTCCGTCCAGTGCGACACCCAGCCGACGGTGCGTGCAATCGCGAACATCACGGTGAACATGTTTTTCGGAATACCCAGCGCCTGGTAGATGATGCCGGAGTAGAAATCGACATTGGGGTAGAGTTTGCGTTCGATGAAATACTCGTCCTTGAGCGCCACTTCCTCCAACTTCAGCGCCAGCTCGAACAGCGGGTTGTTGTCGTCGCCGAGTTTTTCCAGCACGTCCTTGCAGACATCGCGGATGATGTCGGCACGTGGATCGTAGTTCTTGTAAACCCGGTGGCCAAAACCCATCAGGCGGAACGGATCTTTTTTGTCTTTGGCGCGGGCAACGTATCTGGCCACGTTGGAGGCATCGCCGATTTCCTCGAGCATGTTCAGCACGGCTTCGTTGGCGCCGCCATGCGCCGGCCCCCATAGCGAGGCAATGCCGGCCGCGATGCAGGCGAACGGGTTGGCCTGCGAGCTGCCTGCCAGGCGCACGGTCGAAGTGCTGGCGTTCTGTTCATGGTCGGCGTGCAGAATGAACAGCACATCGAGCGCCTGAACGGCCAGCGGATCGGGCTCGTAAGGTTCGCAAGGCGTGGAAAACATCATGTGCAGCAGGTTGGCGCTGTAGGAAAGATCATTGCGCGGATAGACCGCAGTCTGGCCGATATTGTGCTTGTAGCTGGCGGCAGCGATGGTCGGCATCTTGGCGATCAGCCGGTGCGCGGAAACTTCGCGGTGGCGCGGGTCCTTGATATCGAGCGAGTCGTGATAGAAGGCCGACAATGAGCCGACTACGCCTACCATGATCGCCATCGGATGGGCATCGTAGTGAAAGCCGTCGAAGAACCGGTACAGCGCCTTGTTGAGCATGGTGTGATGGGTGATCAGATCGGTGAACCGGTCGAGTTCGGTGGCGCGTGGCAGTTCGCCATAGAGCAGCAGATAGGCGGTTTCCAGGTAGTTGCCCTGTTTCGCCAGTTGTTCGATCGGGTAGCCGCGATACTCCAGAATACCCGCTTCGCCATCGATGTAGGTGATCTGGCTCTCGCAACTGGCAGTGGACATGAAGCCTGGGTCGAAGGTCAGCGTGGACGCATCACGGTAGAGGCGGGTGATGTCGACCGCCGGGTCGCCCTGGACGGGGATGCGCGATGGCAGGGTGATCGCGGCACCGGTCTGGTTGTTGGTGAGTGTGTAGGTCAGGGCGTCTTCCGCCATTTTCTTGTCCTCGGTTTTTGCTGCTATTCAGAGTTACCCGCGAATACCGCGTTCGGTTGCATCGGCATGCAGCGATCGCTGCCCCTGACATAGAGGATAGCAAAGCGGTTCCGGGTATGGCGGGAACGCCCAGTCGTCCCGCAAACCGGAATTTGCGCCACTTTTCGATTTCTGCGACATTGCGCCTTTCGATGATTCGAACGAGGTGATTTCCATGGCGCGTACCCCATCTACCATGCTGGAGCTGGGTTCTCCGGCTATCGATTTTTCTCTGCCCGAACCGCTGACGGGCAAAACGGTTTCGTTGTCCGATTTCGCCGGCAAGCCATTGCTGGTGGCTTTCATCTGCAACCACTGTCCGTATGTGTTGCACATCATCGACGAATTCGCCGCCTTCGCGCGTGAATATGGGGAAAAGGGTTTGCAAGTGGTCGCGATCAACGCCAACGATGTCGCGAACTACCCGGATGACAGCCCCGAAAAGATGGTCGAAATGGCCAAGGCCAAGCAGTTCAGCTTTCCTTATCTGTTCGATGAGTCACAAGAGACTGCCAAGGCCTATCGGGCTGCCTGCACACCCGATTTCTTCCTGTTCGATGCCGATGGCAAGCTGGTGTATCGCGGCCAGTTCGACGGTGCCCGTCCCAAGAATGATGTGCCGGTGACTGGTGAAGACATGCGTGCCGCTGCAGATGCCGTGCTGGCCGGACAAACGCCCGATGAAGACCAGAAACCGAGCCTGGGCTGCAACATCAAATGGAAACCGGGTAACGAGCCAGAGTATTTTTAGCCCGGATAGCTCAC
>CAZTJP010000387.1:0-2068 GCA_964613895.1 uncultured Thiotrichales bacterium
CAAGGTCGCTCCAGTGCATCCATGCACTCGCGGCATTTGGACATCCTGTCCAGCGCACTGGAACGCAGGTCCGGCGCCTGCCTGAGGCCCCAAACCCTACGATGTACAAAGACAGACGCGGCTGAATACGGGATATATTGTTACCGGGGTTATATGATTGACGTTTTGGCCATTGTTACCGCCTTTTTTGTGGGCTTTGCGATGAAATACGGTGGGTTATGCACCTATGCCGCCGCTCTGCAAATCGTTCGTGAGCATCGTTTTGAACGTCTGATGGCGTTTCTCGGCGCCGCTGGCTGGGCAACGTTGTTGGTCGTGCCACTTGTCTGGTTACAAACGGATACGTTGCAACTCAGCGCTACACATTTTCAATGGCGCATGGTGTTGATCGGCGGCGTGTTACTGGGAGCGGGCGCCTGGCTCAATCGTGGCTGCGTGTTTGGTACTTTTGTCCAGCTTACCAGTGGTAACCTTAATTATCTGGCAACGTTGGTTGGTATGGTAGCTGGCGCGGCAGCGGCCAAAGCTGGATTATACGACGTTGCTCCGCTCAAAACAGAAACCTCACTGGCTACTGCACCCGGCACGGTGGCAGTGCTCTGGTTGATTCTGGCGGCGCTTCCCGCATTGTCACGTACCGTCGCATTGTCCCTGCACGCCACGGGCAAACACGTCTCGCTGCAACCGCCGCGGACGGTTTTCGTTGCGTTGATGCTCGGTGCCGGAGGGGGCTGGTTATATGGCGCGGTCGACGGCTGGAATTTTGCGACGGTGCTGATGCACTACGCTTGGCATGGTCTCCATATCACGGCTGCCGGCCCATTGACACTGGCAGTATGGTGCGCACTGACGATGGTTGCCGGCGGCATAACCGCAGCAATCAGACAAAGCCGCTTCGATTGGCAAATGCCTGAACTGAGGACATCTGTGGCCTGTTTGAGTGGCGGTTTGCTGATGGGGGTGGCCGCGGTTATCCTGCCCGACGGCAACGATGGCTTGTTATTGAGCGGCATACCCGCCATGGCGCCGCATGCACTGCTCGGCTTTGCACTGATGCTGGCGTCAATGCTGTTGTTGCTTCTGCTGATGCCGAATGACAAAGGCTTTTCCGTCGGTGGATCCCAGACGCACCGCTAAACATCGGGTCTGCTGAAGACCTGCCTGGACTATACTGGAGACGACAGCGTTCCCAACGCCACGCGTCAAACCATAGCAACCATGCAGAGGCCATCGAAATCGAGTTCGACATTGACCAAACCGGTTACCGCAAGCTGCTGGCCCTCCTTCAGTTCCGTTGATCCGAGCACGCCGAATCATCCGGTCAACGACCGCAGGCCACCCTACCGTTCGGAGATCTTCTGTATGACCGAAGAACAGCGCCAGGTGGCGCTGAAGACCATCGAAGATGTGAATGCGTCAGGTCTGTGGTCGACAGCCACCGTCACCCGCGTCCGCCCTGTTGGAGATGTTGGGGAGGCGGAACCGGAACACCAAGACTATTTGCAACGCATTCCGAACGGTTATACATGCCACTATCCGCGCCCGAACTGGATGCTGCCGGATTGATGCGCATCGGTCTGGGCGGTGGATGTCACTGGTGCACCGAGGCGGTCTTTCAGGCCTTGCGCGGCGTACGGCGGGTCGAGCAAGGCTTCATCCGGTCCACGCCACCGCATGCAACTTGGTCAGAAGCCGTGATCGTGCATTTCGATCCTGAATCGATCACTCTCGATGCCTTGATCGAGGCGCACCTGTGCACCCATTCGGCGACGAACCAACATGCCCTGCGCGAGAAGTATCGAAGCGCCGTGTATGTTATCGACGAAGTCCAGGGAGAAGCGGCCCGACGGGCGATTGCGCATCTTCAAAGCGCGTTCGACCATCGCCTGATCACGCAGGTGCTGCCGCTGTCTGATTTCCGCGCGTCCGATCCACGGTACCAGGACTATTACCGCAGGCATCCCGAGGCCGCATTCTGCCAACGCCATATCGACCCGAAGCTGGAACGCATCCGGCAACGCTTTGCCTGTGATGCCTCGCCGCCCGCCGATTCATATTATTAACCCGG
>CAZTJP010000388.1:0-2048 GCA_964613895.1 uncultured Thiotrichales bacterium
AGCCCGGAAGTGATCGTATTGCCACCATGACTCAGATCAAGGCTCATGCCGAGCCGGATTGGTTAACTGATCTTATCCAATCGAACACAGGCTGCTGCCATGACCTTTGGAAACCGTCGCCTTGCCCTGACTGCATTACTGATGTCCCCGCTGACTGCCCTCGCTGTCGACGACCTGGGCAGCGTCACCGTGACCGCCACCCGCAGCGAAGTCAGCGCCCAAGAAACCCCTGCCAGCATCTCCGTCATCACCCGAGAGGACATCCAGAAACAGGGCGCCACAACCGTCATCGACGCACTCAGCGGTGTCACCGGCATCAGCCTGGAAGGCATCGGTTCAGGCGGTCGCAAAACGCTGAGTCTGCGCGGCATGCCCGGCAAACACACACTGATCCTGATCGACGGAAAGCGCCTGCCTGGCAGCGACGACAGCCTTGGTCCCAATACCGACTACCAGTTCGACTGGGTTCCACTCGACCAGATCGAACGCATCGAAATCGTGCGTGGCCCAATGTCCGTACTCTACGGCTCCGATGCACTCGGTGGTGTCATCAACATCATCACCCGCCCCACCGGCAAACAGTGGCGGGGTGACTATCGGCTGACCGGTCAGATAGGTGACCACGATCACGATGGCGCCGGCCATGAAGCCGCCATCCATCTCGGCGGCGCACTGAGCGACAAGCTGCAAAGCAGTATCGACCTGCTCACCCGGCGGCGTGCCTCGATCGAAAGCAGCGACAACCCCAGCCGTTCCGCACTCGAAGGGCGAGACTTGCAACAAGCCGCTTTCACCCTCGACTGGCGCCCTGCCCCGGGCCACGACCTGCGCCTCGAACACAGCAGTGGCAACGAAGACCGCTGGCTCGACACCGCCACGCGGCGCGGCAAAGGCTACCAGAGCCAGTACGACATCGACCGTCGCCACAATGCCCTCAGCTGGACCAGAAAAACCGACCGCCTCAGCACCACCCTGCGCGTCTATCAGAGCGACATCGACGTGGTCAACAAGGCCACCGATGGCGTACACGCCCTCAACCCGCAAAACCTGCGCGAACGCGTCGCCGAAGGCAACGCCCTGTTCCCCGTTGGCGATCACCACCTGGCCACCATCGGCATCGAACAGCAAACCGAACGGCTCAAAAATCCCGGCCTGACGGGCGGCAGCGACGACTCCCGGCTCACCGCCCTCTACCTGCAAGACGAAATCGAACTGAACGACGGCATACACCTCACCCTCGGCGTCCGTCGCGACAATCACCGCAGCTTCAGCGGAGAAACCAGCCCCCGGGCCGCCGTCGTCTGGAACATCGATGACCGACTCACCCTCAAAGCCAGCTACGGACACGGATTCAGCGCACCCACCATCAAGCAGACCGCAGCCGGCTACAGCTTCTCCGCCGGCCCCTTCGTCATCACCAGCAACCCCGACCTGGTTCCAGAAACCAATGACGCGCTGGAACTCGCCGCCGTATACACCCATGGTCATCTATACATCGACGGCGCCATCTTTCACAACAAAGTCGAAAACCTCATCGACACCCGCTTCAACAAACCCCTCGGCGGTGGTCGCCAGGAATGGATCTACGACAACATCTCCGAAGCTACCCTGCAAGGCCTGGAAACCACCCTCCGCTATCGTATCAGCGACAGCCTCACGCTCGACGCGGGCTACCAATACCTCAACACCGAAGACGGCGACGGTAAACGTCTGCAACGGCGTCCGACTCACACCCTGTCGGCCCGGATCGACTGGCAACACAAACAGTGGAACGCCAACCTCCAGGTCAAAGCCCTCGCCGACCAGATCACCAAACCGCCCGGCAAAAGAACCACGGTCGACCTGCCCGACTATAGCCTCTGGAACGCCGCGATCGACAAGCGGATCAACACACACCTGCAAGTCATTTTCAGCATCGAAAACCTAGCTGACCTGCGGCTGGCACAAAAATCACCCTACTTTCGCCACGAAGAATATCCCCGAACCTTCAAGCTGAGCCTGCGCGGAGAATTCTGAGTGGAATGAACTCCCAAAACGCAATAACGCAA
>CAZTJP010000389.1:0-2040 GCA_964613895.1 uncultured Thiotrichales bacterium
CCTCCCGCTGAAACGGTCCGCCACCGAACCGTGGGCCGTAAAGGCTGCCTCAGCTGGCCCCCCGCATTAACCTCGCCCCGTTTTGAGATATGTGATTCACTGGCTCTATCACATCGATGGATCCGTCTCATGGAACAGCGCGTTTTTTTCAGCGTTTCGGAGCATCTGGAGAAGCTCAGCGAGCAGGGTGATTCGCTTGAGGTGCTCGATGCCACGGTGGATTTCGAATATTTCCGCTGCTGGCTGGTTGAGGGGCTGGGCTACAGCGACGGCAGCAAAGGCGGCAGGCCGCCGTTCGATCCGGTCTCGATGTTCAAGGCCCTGATCCTGCAGGCCCAGCACAATCTCTCCGATGCCAAGATGGAGTTTATGATTAGGGACCGGCTCTCGTGGATGCGGTTTCTGGGCTTCGACCTGGGCGGTCCTACGCCGGACGAGAATACGATCCGGCTGTTTCGCAACAGACTGACCGAGACAGGCACGCTCAAGCGGGTGATGAAAGCCTTCGACTGGCAACTGCACAAGAAGGGCTACATCCCAATTGGCGGCCAGATCGTCGATGCAAGCCTGGTGCCAGCGCCGAAGCAGCGGAATACCGAGGATGAGAAGGCCAAGATCAAGGCTGGAAAGTCGGCTCAGGAGATCTGGCCGGATAAGCCCAACAAGGCGGCGCAGAAGGACACACAGGCACGGTGGACTCTGAAGATCGGCGGCAAGCTCCGCTTTCGCCCGGATGGCACGCCGCTGCCGCAGATCGCGTTGCCGGTGTTCGGGTACAAGTCTCACATCGTCATTGACCGGCGCTATGGTTTCATCCGGGAAAGCGCCGTTACGTCAGCTTCGGAAGCGGACGGGCGCATGCTCCGGCAGTTGGTCACAACAAACAACACGTCTTCGGAGGTCTGGGCCGATACAGCCTATCGCTCGCGGCAGAACGAAGAATGGCTGGCCTCGCACATGCTCACCAGCCGCATCCATCGCCGCAAACCAAACGGAAAGCCAATGTCCAAGGCGACGGCGCGGGCTAATGGCAAAAAATCGTCCGTACGCGCCCGTGTCGAGCATGTCTTTGCCCATCAAAAGACGCGCTTCGGCCTGTTTATCCGCAGCATTGGATTGCCGCGGGCTGAGGCCAAGCTGACCCTGGCCAATATCGCCTGCAACTTCGACCGCCTGGTCTTCCACGAACGACGCGCCGCGACAGCATAGTCTGTCCAAAATCACCAAAATCGATAGTTTCAAGCCAATCTGCAGGCCCAAAGGCGACCGCTCCGGCATTTCAGACCGTCAAAATTGCCGCCCTGTCGCCACGAACCCTATCAACACTGGTTAATGCCGGTGTCCAGCTGGCAGACCTGGGCAGGAACCGGTCAATGTCCGGGGGCAGGCTGGCCACTATTGCGCGATCCTGAGGTTGCTGAGTTCGTTGGCGATCTCGACGAAAACCTGCTGCAGATCGCTGTTGCTCGGCGAGTTGAAATAGTGATCGGGGCTGGTGGCGCAGCTTTCATACAGGCTGCGGGTGGCGCTGTCGTTGAGCTTGAAGGTGATGGCGTAGAGGATGATGTCCGCCGTCTTCATTTTGGTGCAAAGCTCGAGCATGCGGCTGTTGATCTCGTTCTTGGCGGCGCCGTTGCCGGTGGCGCCGAGGCGACCTTCGTTCAGACGGCCATAGGCGGTGTAGTCGGCGCCTGGCCAGTCGCCCTTGAAGGCGTTGTTGTGGCTGCCGGGATATTTGTTCTTGCCGGGCAGGCCGGAATAGTGGTTCTCGCCGGCGACCTTCCACTTTCTGCCCGGCCAGTCATACCATTGATTGACGCCGTCGGTCAGCAGGATCACGACCTTTTGCATGCCGGGCGCTTCATAGGCGAGCGGCAGCTCGGCCGGCGTGTCGCCGCCCCAGGCACCCCGCCATTTCGGCGACAGCGTTCGCCAGCCCCAGGCGAGGCCGAGATTGGCCATGGTGCCACCGCGATGCCAGGGCAGCATCTCGTCGATCGCGTCTTGGACCGTGGGCTAGCTGGCGCCCAGCGGCGTGAT
>CAZTJP010000390.1:0-2022 GCA_964613895.1 uncultured Thiotrichales bacterium
CAAGCCTGACCCCGAAGGATGCCCTTGGGGTGTCAGGAAGCGGGTTGGTAGCGGGTGGCATCTTCCACGCCGGCTTGTTCGAAGCCGGCCCGGCGCAAGCGGCAGGCATCGCAGCGCCCACAAGCGGCGCCGGAAGCATCCGCCTGATAACAGCTCACCGTGTCCCGATAATCGAGCCCCAGCTCGATGCCTTTGCGAATGATGTCCGCCTTGGACAGATCGATCAACGGCGTCTCGATACGAACCTTCCGCCCCTCGACCGCCGCCCGCGTCGCCAGATTGGCCATGCGGTTGAAGGCCTCGATGAACGCCGGCCGGCAATCGGGATAACCCGAATAATCCACCGCATTGACGCCGATGAAGATATGCCCCGCCTCCAGCACCTCCGCCCAGGCCAACGCAATCGACAAAAACACCGTATTGCGGGCTGGCACATACGTCACCGGAATACCGTCTCCGGGCGTCTCCGGCACATCGATCGCCCGATCGGTCAATGCCGAACCACCAATCCCTGCCAGATCGAGATCGATGATCCGATGCGCCTTGACAGCAAAACGCTCAGCCAACCGCCGAGCCGCCTCGAGTTCCGCCGCATGACGCTGGCCGTAGCGAAAACTCAACGCATGGATATCGAACCCCTGATCGGCCGCGATAGCCAGCACCGTCGCACTGTCCATACCGCCGGACAACAATACCACCGCATCGGCATTTTGCTCAGACACGCCAACCCCCATCACCGACCTGGCTCATCTCCCCACAACAACTTGTGGAGCTGCAACTGAAAGCGAACCGGCAGGCGATCCGCGACAATCCAGTCCGCCAGCGCGCGCGGCGCCAACTCGCCATGAACCGGTGAAAACAAGACCTCACAGCGTTCATTCAACCGCCGTTCCCGCACAATATCGCACGCCCATTGATAATCGTCTCGATCCCGAATCACAAACTTGATCTGATCATCCGGCCGCAAATACGCCAGATTCTCCCAACGGTTCCGTTGCGCCTCCCCCGAGCCGGGTGTCTTGATATCCATCACCTTCATCACCCGCGCATCGACGCCCGATATATCGATCGCACCACTGGTTTCCAGCGACACACGTTTGCCCGCATCCGCAAGCCGCGCCAGTAATTCGAGACAACCCTTCTGCGCCAGCGGCTCCCCCCCAGTCACGGTGACATGACTCACCGCATAGGCCTGAACCCGATGAATGATCTCCTCCAGCGTATAGTGATGCCCGCCAGTGAAGGCATATTCCGTATCACAATAGACGCAACGCAACGGGCAACCGGTCAAACGCACGAACACGGTCGGCCAGCCAACCGTGCTCGATTCACCCTGCAATGAAAGAAATATCTCAGTGACCCGCAAACGGTCGAGATCGCCTGACGACACTCAGTGCCCTTCGCTCTTCATGCGTTTGAGACGCTTTTCGGCAAAGTGGGCAACCGACGTATCGGGGTAATCATTCAACACCGACTGCAATACGTTGCGCGCTTCGGACCACCTGCCCAGCTCATACAGACTGAAACCCAGCTTGAGACGCGCATCGGGCGCCTTGGCGCTGGCCGGATCGTGATCGACGATCGCCTTGAAACTTTCGACCGCTTTCTCGAACTGCCCCGCACCATAATGCGCCTCTCCCAACCAGTAACGCGCATTGGAGGCCAGTGGACTGTCCGGATAGGCTTGCAAAAATTGCTGGAAACTCTCGATCGCAGCCGCATACTGACCGGCTTTCAGAAAGTCGAACGACTGCCGGTACTGGCTCTGCTCATCGAGCACCGGAACCGATGTATCGGGCGGATAAGCTTCTTCCGTGCTGGCCGGCGCCACTTCGGTCTGACCGCCGAGCTCGACGACACCGGCAGCCGAACTGCTGACAGAAGCCACACCGCGCGACTCCAGCGCCTGCAAACGCTTGTCCATGTCGAGATCGATCTGTTTCTCGCGCTCGGCGAGTTTCTCCAGGCGGTGCAACAGACTTTCCAGCTCACCCCGCAGACGGCGATTCTCATTTTCGAGAT
>CAZTJP010000391.1:0-2020 GCA_964613895.1 uncultured Thiotrichales bacterium
AGTCTGCACGCAGGTGACAGCAGCCACTTGGTGAGACTTTAGCCCGCATTTCTCACAGGGTCGCAGTCGTGATCCTGTGAGAAATGCGGGTTAGGATTGAGGTGTCAGCGCTTTGGGACCAGCGTGCTGTTGCTGCGTATTTTTCGTTTATCGCGGCGAAAAGTCATCGCATCGGTCGTTCGCACCCAGATAGATTTCGTGGTGCTGGCAGATGCCGTCATCCTTGCGCACCGAAGCCCGACCCGAACTAAGACAGTTCAGCCCTTTGAATGTTTTTTCCAGGTAGTCCGGATCGTTACGAAAATGTCGGCAGTCGAAACAGCGGGGATGTGGCTGAGGTTGGGTTTGCATGGACTACTCCTTCAAGTGATCGACAGCCTGCGTTCACGCCAGAACGGGGAACGCAGGCAGCGTGTTATACGTCTTCCGTCAGTGGCTGAGGGTTTCCCAGTAGCCGGCAAAGACGATGGTGGAGAGAATGAAGCCGAGCAGTACATTCACGACCACGCCGGTGCTGAAGGCGATGACCGGCTTCGAGCCCGTGCTGGAGAGTTCGCGAAAACGGGTGGTCAGTCCAATGCTGAAGAAGCAGAAGATGAACGCCCAGGTGCGCAGCGCCTTGATTGGCCCTACCAACTCGGGTTTGACGACCTTGTTGTAGTCGGCAAAGCTGTAGCCGCTCGAGATGATAGTGATGATGATCGACGCCAGTACGAAGCCCAGCACGAACTTCGGAAAACGCCACCAGATCTCGGCAGGATCCGGCTTGGTGCCGGCTTTGCGTTCCCAGCGGGTGGTGGCGATCAGCGCCATGACGAAGGCCCAGATGCCGATCCACATATCACGCCCGACGACCTTCATCAGCGTGAATCCCCACACGGCGTCATCCGGTTTGCCGGCAATGCCGGGTACATGGCCGGCCAGGTTGCCATAGGCTTGCG
The DNA here is from genome assembly GCA_964613895.1 of uncultured Thiotrichales bacterium. Lineage (GTDB taxonomy): Bacteria > Pseudomonadota > Gammaproteobacteria > UWMA-0217 > UWMA-0217 > HyVt-560. The sequence continues at coordinate 942 of CAZTJP010000391.1, forward strand.
CGGCGGCGAAACCGGCGGCATCGGCGAATTCCGAGGTGCCGACCCAGGCGCCTGCCACGCCGGTGGGCAGATGCATCATGCGTGATACCAGCGGCAGGAAAAAGATCATCACGATCGCCCAGATGATGACCAGGGTAATGGCGATGGGTGCATGTTCCTTTTTGGCGCCGACCGCGCCGGCGATAGCGATCGAACCGGAAACGCCGCAGACCGCGCCGCCCGCGCCGAGTACCGCACACAGACGCCGATCCAGTCCGAGTTTCTTGCCAACAAAGAAAATGACCAGAAAGGTCGTGATCGAAACGATGGAAGCCTGCACGATCGCAACCGGCCCGGCCCAGACGATCAGCGTGAACGGCAGCGTCGCGCCGAGCAGGACGATACCGATCTTGATGTAGTATTCCACCCGGAATCCCGCATCCATCCACCGTGGCAGGCCAACCAGATTGGAGATCAGCATCCCCAGCACCAGCGCCACCAGAGGCGGTTCAAGGTTGTAATGGTGCGCCTGATCCCAGGCTCCGATCATGAAGATGAGAATCGAAAAGACATAGACGAAGATGAACGACGGAATGTATTCCGCCAGCTTGTAACCCATCACCTTGGTGCTGACGACGAAAATGGCCAGCCACAACAGGAACTGCGAGACATACTGGCCGATGTGGGCGCCAAAGTCCGCTGTCAGCTCGGAAAAGGTATGCCACCGGTGGGGCGTGATGGCGATCCATTTGATGCTGCCGCCATTGAGAAAGGCCAGCACGGCGACAATCACGATGCCGATGCCAACCCAGATTGCCCACCAGTCTTCCTTGAGGTAGAGTTCTTTCCATCCGACACTTTGCAGGCGAAGATCATCCGCTTCTTCGTCCCATTCTTTTTGTGTCTCGGTCAGTTCGACCGAGTCACTGTTACTGGTTCTGCTCATGAATACCTCCTTAGGGATTGGTCATGTGTATTGTTGAGGTGGAGCCACGAGTTGCGCGGACATCCCTCCTGCCGCTCGAACCCGGGCTAGCCCGCATTTCTCACAGGGTCACGACTGCGGCCGCCCAATGCGGCGCGCTGACTGTCGTTCACTC
>CAZTJP010000392.1:0-2016 GCA_964613895.1 uncultured Thiotrichales bacterium
CGGGCTAGCCTCGCAGACTCTGCTCGGCGATTTCGTAGACATCCTTCGACAAGGCTGGAATCTCGAGCATATGTTCCAGTACCTTCCGCATCTGCTGACGACGCGGCTCGGCATAGCGGCGCCAGCGGGTGAACACCCGCGCCAACCGGGCGGCTACTTGCGGATTGATTGCATCGAGTTGTTCGATCACCTCGGCAACAAAGTCGTAACCACTGCCATCGATGGCGTGGAACCCGGTGGGATTGCCGGCAAAGGCACCGACCAGTGCGCGCACCTTGTTCGGATTCTTCAGTGTGAATAGCGGATGCTTCATCAACTTTCGCACATCGGCCAGCACGGTCGGCAGATCGGAACCCGCTTGCAGCGCAAACCATTTGTCCATCACCAAGCTGTCATGCGACCAGCGCTGTTCGAAGGCTGCCAGGGCTTGGCGACGCTGGTCACAATCGATATCCATCAGCGCCGTGAGCGCGCCCATGGTTTCGGTCATATTGCCTGCTGCCTTGAACTGCGCCAACGCCAGGTCGAGCGCCTCGTCCTGACCATCGACCGTCAGCGCGGCAAGCACCACGTTCCGCAACTGCCGGCGCCCCATGCTCTCGGCATCGAGCTCGAACGCACCAGAACCTTCACAGCGTTCGTAGAGCGCCTGCAGGGCCTCGCGGTGTCGAGTGGCCAGTTCCTGTCGCAGCCGCCGATGGGCTGTACGAATCCGGTCGGGATCGATCTCATCGACCTGTTCGGCCAAATAGGTTTCAGTGGGCAATACCAGCGCCTCGGCCAACAGTGCCGCATCGGGTTGCGCCTCGGTCAGCAAACGTCCCCAGCTGTCGAGTAACAGCTCGCGTGCCTCGGCCGCGGCATCCGCCGTGCCCTCGATGTCAGCCAGCAACACCTTGAGCGCCAGCCGCTGCCCAGCTTCCCAGCGATTGAACAAGTTGGTATCGCGAGCGCCGAGCATCGCCAGTTCCGCATCCGCATAGTCATAGTCGAGAATCACTGGCGCGGAGAAATCCCTCAGCAATGAAGGTACCGGCTGTGCCGACAAATCCGTAAAGCGGAATGTCTGCGCCATATCGGTCAAGACCAGCAAGTGTTCGTGACATAGGTCACTACTTCCGTCGAGCCGGGTTTCCAGCGCCTCCCCGTCCCGGCTCAGCAGCGCCGTCAGAACCGGAATCATCATCGGTTCGAATTTGTGCGGATCCTGACCCTGCGGACAGTGCTGTCGGAAATGCAACCGGTATTCGCCCTGCTCCGCCAGCCATTGCGCTTCGACCGTGACCCGCGGCGTGCCGGCCTGCTCGTACCAACGCTGAAACTGGCTCAGATCGACGCCATTGGCATCGGCCATGGCTTGGCGAAAATCATCGGTGGTCACCGCCTGGCCATCGTGTCGTTCGAAATACAGATCCATGCCTTTGCGGAAGCCTTCCTTGCCCAGCAAGGTTTGATACATCCGCACGACCTCCGCACCTTTCTCATACACGGTGACGGTGTAGAAATTGTTGATTTCGATATAGGATTCCGGTCGCACCGGATGTGCCATCGGGCTGGCATCCTCGGCGAACTGGACACTGCGCAGCATGCGCACGTCTTCGATGCGCTTGACCGGCGCGGAGGTTCGATCGGCCGTGAACGACTGATCCCGGAAAACGGTCAAACCTTCCTTGAGACTGAGCTGGAACCAGTCGCGGCAAGTCACCCGATTGCCCGTCCAGTTGTGGAAATACTCGTGCGCAATGACCGCTTCGATGTTGACGAAATCTCTGTCGGTGGCAGTTTCGGGCAGCGCCAGCACAAATTTGGAGTTGAACACGTTCAGGCCCTTGTTCTCCATCGCGCCCATATTGAAATCGTCCACTGCGACGATCATGTAGATATCCAGATCGTATTCGAGCCCGTAGGTCTCTTCGTCCCAACGCATCGCCGCCTGCAAAGAGCGCAGCGCATGCGCCGTTTTGTCCGCGTTGTGCTTTTCGGTATAGATGCGTAACGCTACATCACGACCCGAGG
>CAZTJP010000393.1:0-2014 GCA_964613895.1 uncultured Thiotrichales bacterium
GGCAACCCATATCGGTGGTCGATATCCCCGTGACCGGACTCAGCTCACCAGCTTGACTCCGTACCCAGGTACGGCGTTTATGCTATCCCCGCTATCGAGGAGGTCATCGTGTTTCAAAGATTACTCGTTTTATTGACCCGGATCGGTGACAAGGCCGGTTCTTTGGGGGCGCTGGGCGCCGCCATGGGGTGCTCCATGTGTTTTCCCGCCATCGCCAGTCTGGGTGGTTCGCTCGGGCTGGGCTTTCTGAGCCACTGGGAAGGGCTGTTCATCAATACACTATTGCCGGTGTTCGCCTGGCTCACGCTGGGGGTCAACGCGCTCGGATGGTTTGCCCACCGTCAATGGTTGCGCAGCCTGTTGGGCATGCTCGGGCCGGTACTGCTGTTGTTGTCGCTGTATCCCTGGTTTCAGTATGCCTGGAGCACCCGGGTGACTTATGGCGCACTGGCGCTGATGGCGCTGGTCTCACTGTGGGATCTGTTCTGGCCAGCCAACCGGCGTTGCGATGAGCGTTGCCGTGTCGACGTGCCGCGGGAGGCGTCATGAGCGGCTGCGGTTCGAACGATTGTTGTGCTGCCAACACAGCATCATCGGCTTTGCATATCGCCATCATTGGCAGCGGCTCGGCGGCATTCGCCTGTGCCATTGCGGCAGCGGAGCGGGGCGCCCGGGTGACATTGATCGAATCCGCCGAGGTGATTGGCGGCTGTTGCGTCAATGTCGGCTGCGTGCCTTCCAAGGCCATGATTCAGGCGGCCCGGCTGGCGCAATGGCAGCGCCACAACCCGTTCGAAGGTCTGGCCGACCATCCGCCGCAGATCGATCATGGGTTGCTGACGCGCCAGCGTCAGCGGCTGGTCGACAGTTTGCGGGCGGTGAAATATGAACAGATCCTGGCTGACAATCCGGCCCTGTCGCTGGTTCGCGGTCGTGCTTCGTTCCTGGAACCGGGCGTTTTGCAGGTGCGCGCATCGGATGGCACGGCGCAGCGGATCGAGGCGGATCGCGTGCTCATCGCCACCGGTTCGCGGCCGGCGATTCCGGCCATTCCAGGGTTGCGGGATACACCTTTCTGGACTTCCACCGATGCGCTGTTCAGCCAAATCTGCCCCCGGCATCTGCTGGTCATCGGCTCGTCGGTGGTGGCGGTAGAGCTGGCCCAGGCCTGGCGGCGACTGGGCGCGGCGGTCACCGTGCTGGCGCGTCACCGGTTGCTCTACCGTGAAGATCCGGCGTTGGGTGAAGGCCTGCGGCAGGTGTTCGAGGAAGAGGGTATCGAGGTCATCGAACAGGCCGGGGTCAGCGCGGTGAGCTGGCAGGATGAACGGTTCCGTCTCAGCACTCGGATGGGTGTCGTCGAGGGCGATCGGTTGCTGGTGGCTGCTGGCCGTCGTGCCAACACCGATGATCTGGCGCTCGATGCCGTCGGTATTGCCACCCGCGCCGATGGCGCGATTCCGGTCGATGACCGCTTGCAAACCTCGACACCAAACATCTACGCGGCGGGTGATTGCGCCGACTTGCCCAAATATGTCTATGTCGCCGCCGCAGCCGGTACGCGGGCGGGCATCCATATGACCGGCGGCGAGGCGCATCTCGATCTGACTGTCTTGCCCGCAGTGATCTTTACCGATCCCCAGGTCGCTACGGTTGGGCTCGACGAGCGCCAGGCGCAAGCACAAGGCATCGAAACCGACAGCCGCCAGCTGGCGCTGGCCCATGTGCCCCGGGCGCAGGCGAACGGCGATACCCGGGGTTTCATCAAGCTGGTCGCCGAGGCCGGCAGTGGCCGTTTACTGGGTGCGCAAGTGCTCGCCAGCGAAGGCGGCGAGATCATCCAGAGCGCCGCATTGGCGCTGACCAACGGCATGACGGTCGAGGCAATGGCGAATGCCCTGTATCCCTATCTGACGATGGTCGAAGGGCTCAAACTTTGCGCCCAGACTTTCAGCCGCGACGTTTCCCAACTGTCCTGCTGTGCGGGTTAGCCCGAACTTCTCACAGGATCACG
>CAZTJP010000394.1:0-2011 GCA_964613895.1 uncultured Thiotrichales bacterium
GCGAGCATTTCACCTTGCTCGACAACGACAGCGGCGAGTATTCCATCGAAATCGACCCGCGTTCGGTGGATGGTGCGACGATTCAGCATCTGCGTGAATTGGGGTTCAATCGCTTCAGCCTTGGGGTTCAGGATGTCGATATCCGGGTGCAACGTGCGGTCAACCGCATCCAGCCGATGGAGAAGAACCGCGAAATCATCGACGCCTGCCGGCAAGCAGGCGCGCACTCGATCAATATCGATCTGATCTATGGCTTGCCATTCCAGACCCTGGAACGCTTCGACAAGACACTGGATGCCATCCTCGAGCTGTCGCCGGATCGGTTGTCGGTATTCAACTATGCGCATCTGCCGGAACACTTCAAGCCGCAGCGGCGTATCAATGAGGCTGACCTGCCGAGCCTGTCGGAAAAACTCGATATCCTGCAACTGAGCATCGAAAAACTCACCGGCGCTGGCTATGTGTATGTTGGCATGGACCATTTCGCCAAGCCGGATGACGAACTGGTCAAGGCGCAGCAATCAGGCCATCTGCATCGCAATTTTCAGGGTTATACCACGCATGCCGACTGTGAGTTGATTGGCCTGGGCGTCTCCTCCATCGGCAAGGTCTGCGAAACCTACAGTCAGAACGAGAAGACGCTGGAGGCCTACTACGAAAAGGTCGATGCCGGTCATATTCCCATTGCCCGCGGCGTCAAGCTCAACTTCGATGACCGGCTGAGGCGGGAGGTGATTCAGTCGCTGATCTGCAATTTCAGGCTGTCCTTCGGTGAAATAGAGCATCGTTACAATATTGATTTTTCCAGCTATTTTTCCGCAGAGCTGGAGGATGTCGCGGCGCTGGCCAAGGACGATCTGCTGACGGTGGATGAACGATCGATCACCGTCCTGCCGCGTGGCCGGCTGCTGGTACGCAATATCTGCATGGTGTTCGACGCACGGCTCAGGCAGCTCGATGAGAAACCCCGTTTCTCGAGGGTCATCTGAAGCCGGAGGGCTTCAGTGTGCCGAACATTCGTGGTGGGCCAGTTCGCGGATACGGGCCTCGTCCAGGATCTCGATGCTGCGACGATTGACGGCGATGACGCCATCTTCCTGAAGGTGGGAGAGCATTCTGCTGAGCGTCTCCACTGCCAGCCCCAGATAGTTGGCCAGATCGTGCCTTGCCATGGTCAGATTGAAGCGGGTGCTGGAGAAACCGCGGGTCTTGAGCCGTGTCCCCATGCTGAGCAGGAAAGTGGCGATCCGTTCCTCACCCTTCAACTGGCCGAGCGCCAGCAGCCGTTCCTGATCCTGTGAGAACTTGTCGCCCATCAGATGCAGAATCTGCGTCTGGAGATTGGGCACCTGTCTGCACATGGCCTTGAAATCTTCCTTGCGAATCTCGCAGACCGACGAGGTTTCGAGTGCAATGGCCGAACAGCGGTAGCGATCATTGCCGAGGCCATCGAGGCCGAGCAGCTCGCCCGGCAGATAGAAGCCGGTGATCTGTTCCGCGCCGTCGGGTGTGGTCAGTACCGTTTTGAAGGAGCCGGAACGCACCGCGCAGAGGCCACGGTATTCATCACCGGCGAAATACAGTGCCTCGCCCGCCTGAACGGTGGGTTTGTGAATCACGACACGCTCCAGATGATCCATTTCATCATCTGTCAGACCGTGCGGCAGACACAGCGCGGAAAGGCTGCATTTGGCGCAGGAAACCTTCAGGTCGAGCTCAATCAGTGGCGCAATGACGGGCTTCGGCATGGTGGAAGTCTGTTGGTGTCATGGATCTGGCGGCATTACCGTGATTCGAGACGAGATGCGGTCATGCGCCCGAACCATGCTCGTTATTCAAGTGTACTGGGGAAGTCGGACATTCTCTCGTACCGTTGATCTGAGTATATCCCAATCTTTCTCCGAAAGGATAAATTCTGGCTTCTTGATTTATATCAACACCCATAACGTGACTTGACGCCAATATCGCCCCGGTGGAAATCAGCTACACCAAGAGTATTCAGACCCTAACA
>CAZTJP010000395.1:0-2007 GCA_964613895.1 uncultured Thiotrichales bacterium
CTACAGCTTTTCCTTGATCCGGGCAGCCTTGCCGGTGCGGCCTCGCAGATAGTACAGCTTGGCGCGACGCACCTTGCCGCGGCGCTTGACCTTGATCGAAGCGACCATCGGGCTGTGCGTCTGAAACACCCGCTCAACGCCTTCACCGTGAGAAATCTTGCGTACGGTAAAGGCCGAATTCAGCCCACGGTCACGCTTGGCAATGACGACACCTTCGAACGCCTGCAAACGCTCCCGGTCACCCTCGCGCACCTTCACCTCGACAACCACCGTATCGCCCGGTGAAAACTCCGGAATGTCGCTCTTCAGCTGTTCCGCTTCAATCTGATCAATGATGTTCATCGTCTTGTTCCTGCTTGTTTACCGTGTTCGTCAATCTCTTCATCCAGCAGATCGGGGCGCCGCTCGCGCGTCGCCGCCAACGCCTGCTCATGCCGCCAGCGGGCGATTTCCGCATGGTTGCCGCTCAGCAACACCTCTGGCACCGCACGCCCCTCGATCACCTCCGGGCGCGTGTAATGCGGGCAATCCAGCAAACCTTCCATGAACGAATCCTGGCGGGCCGAATCCTCATGGCCCAGCGCGCCTGGCAACTGCCGGGTCACCGCATCGATCAGCGTCATTGCCGGCAATTCGCCGCCGCTGAGTACATAATCGCCAACCGACCACTCTTCATCGACATGCCGTTCGACAAACCGCTCATCGATGCCTTCGTAACGTCCCGACACCAGAATCAGCCGTGAATCCTCAGCCAGACGATTGACCGCCTGCTGATCCAGCCGCCGGCCGCGCGGGCTGAGATAGATCACCTTGCCCGGCGTCTCATCCGCCTGCCGCGCCGCAGCCAGACAATCCGCCAACGGCTGATAGCGCATCACCATGCCCGGGCCGCCCCCATAGGGCCGGTCATCGACGCTGCGATGCGCATCGGTCGCATAATCACGCGGATTCCACGTCTCCAGCCGGATCAGGCCCTTGTCCGCCGCCCGGCCCGTCACGCCGCAACTCACCACCTGCTCGACCAACGCCGGAAACAGGGTGAGTACATCGAATCGCATCGTCGCGACCGTCAAAATTCAGGATCCCAGTCGACTTCCATATCGCCCGACTCGAGATCCACCCGCCGGATCACATCATGCATCAGAAACGGAATCAACCGCTCCCGATCACCCTTGACCACCAGCACATCGTTGGCGCCCGTCTCCAGCAAGTGATCGACGACACCGAAATCGACTCCGTCGAGCGAGCGCACCCGCAAACCGATCAGGTCGCTCCAATAGAATTCATCCTCCGGCAGCGGCTCCAACTGCTCGCGCCGGATCGCAATCTTCAGGTTCCGCCAGGCTTCCGCCTGAGTGCGATCATCACAGCCCACCAACTTGACGATCAGCCCCTTGCCCTGCGGGCGCCCCTGGGCAACCTCCACCTCACGCCAACCCTGCGGCTGCTCGATCAACCAGACCGAATAATCGAAAATCTGATCAGCCGGCCGGGTAAAGGACTGAATTCGGAGCCATCCCTTGAGCCCATGCGGGCTAGCCAGTCGGCCAAGGACAACCAGTGAATGCTCCTGCGTCACCTATCGCAGCAATCAGGCCTCGGCCTTGCTGGCTTCCTTGTACAACGCAGCCGCGCGATCGGTGAACTTGGCGCCCAGCTTGCGCCAGTGCTCCACGCGATCCTGATCCAGATGCAAGCGAACCTCCTGGCCGCGCGCCATCGGATTGAAATAACCCAACCGTTCGATGTAGCCACTATCGCGCCGCTTGCGCGAATCCGTCACCACGATCTGATAGAAAGGACGCTTTTTGGAACCGCCTCTTGCCAAGCGAATCGTAACCATACTCAATCAACCTGTCTCAAAAATGCGATGCGCGAGCGCCACCTTGACGCCCGAACTGCGAAAACGCGCGATTCTACGTGATGCCAGGGTCGCTGTGAAGCCCCAACGACCAATGACAGCCGGGATGCGGGGTTCGAAAGAACACCAAAAACGCAATAACGCAA
>CAZTJP010000396.1:0-2000 GCA_964613895.1 uncultured Thiotrichales bacterium
GTGAGAAATTCGGGCTGTTTGAGGTATTGACCCCAGCGGCGCCAATGTAAATCGCTTTCAAGCCTGAGCGATCAGGGTGGCGCTGTATTTGTGGACGGTATCGACCAGGACGGCGACGTTGTCGGGGTCGATGTGTTGATGGATGCCATGGCCGAGGTTGAAGACGTGGCCGGGGTGATGGCCAAAGGCATCGAGAATGCGTTGGACTTCGCGGCGGATCTGTTCCGGGCTGCCATAGAGTACGCCGGGATCCATGTTGCCTTGCAGGGCGACGTGGTCGCCGACTTGTTCGCGGGCGGCGCCGATGTCGATGGTCCAGTCGAGGCCGAGGGCGTCACAGCCGGTGGTGATCTGGTCTTCCAGCCATAGTGCGCCGCCCTTGGTGAATTGCACCACCGGGATGCGGTCGTCGCCCTCGCCCAGCTCAAGCTCTTCGATGATCCGTTGCATGTATTGCAGCGAGAATTCCCGGTAGGCCGCAGGCGTCAGCGCGCCGCCCCAGGTGTCGAAGATCATCAGCGCCTGGGCGCCGGCGGCGATTTGGGCGTTGAGATAGGCAGTGACTGCAGCGCTGACTTTTTCCAGCAAGGCGTGCAGTGCGTCCGGATCCGTATACATCAGGCCCTTGGTACGGCCGAATTCCTTGCTGCTGCCACCTTCGACCATGTAGGTGGCCAGTGTCCACGGGCTGCCGGTGAAGCCGATCAGCGGCACGGCGCCATCGAGCGCGGTCTTGATGGTGCGGACCGCGTTCATGACGTATTGCAATTCATCTTCCGGATCGGGAACCGGGAGCTTGTCGATCTCTGAGCGGCTGCGGATGGGGCGCTCGAAGCGTGGGCCTTCGCCTTGCTCGAAATAGAGACCCAAGCCCATTGCATCGGGCACGGTCAGGATGTCGGAGAACAATATCGCGGCATCCAGATCGAAACGGCGCAGCGGCTGGAGGGTGACTTCGCAGGCCAGTTCCGGCGTTTTGCACAGGTTCATGAAAGAACCGGCCTGTGCGCGGGTTTCGAGGTATTCGGGCAGATAACGGCCGGCCTGGCGCATGATCCAGATCGGAGTACGATCCACCGGCTTGCGCAGCAGGGCGCGAATCAGGCGGTCATTCTTGAGTGCCGACATCCCGGATCAGCTGTTCAGACGCGCTTTGATCTGCGCGGAGACAGCGCCCATGTCGGCGCGGCCCTGGACCTGGGGTTTCAGTCGGCCAATGACCTTGCCCATGTCCTTGATGGATTCGGCCCCGGTGGCGTCGATGGCGTCATCGATGAGTTGCTGGATTTCCTCATCGCTCAACGGCTCGGGGAGGTATTGCTGGATCAGTTCGAGTTCCTGTTTTTCCTGGCTGGCCAGATCGTCGCGTCCGGCCTGTTCGAAGGCCTGGATGGATTCACGGCGCTGTTTGGCCATTTTGTCGAGTACCTGGAGGATGTCGGTGTCAGCGAGTTCCTTGCGGGTATCGACCTCGATCTGCTTGATGGCGGACTGGATCAGGCGGATGGCGCCAAGGCGGGCTTTGTCGCCGGCGCGCATCGCGGCTTTCATGTCCTCGGTGATGCGATCCTTGAGAGGGGAAGCGGATGCGCTCATCGGGCGTGTGCTTCAGTACAGGCGTGTACGACGCGTGACTTCGCGGGACAGGCGCTTGAGGTTGCGCTTGATCGCGGCGGCCTTCTTGCGTTTGCGGGTTTCCGTGGGTTTCTCGTAGTACTCGCGGCGGCGTACTTCGGCGAGCACGCCGGCTTTTTCACAGGTACGCTTGAAACGGCGCAATGCGATGTCGAAAGGCTCGTTTTCTTTGACTCTGACTGAGGGCATAGATATCCGTCTACAGTTGGTGACTGTTTGAACAAGGGCGCGCATTATAATGCCTCGGCACCAAATTGCAAAAAGATCATGGCGTCTGGCCCCGGGATGTGATGAGATTCGCGCATGATTGTGCTTGGTATCGAGACTTCCTGCGATGAGACCGGCGTCGCGGTGTATGACACGGA
>CAZTJP010000397.1:0-1998 GCA_964613895.1 uncultured Thiotrichales bacterium
GCGCCCAGCGACGTGGCGTGTGTGGAGCGTGATCCGTTGGGCAGCGACAGTTTGACGTGACGCCAGCCGGGTGTCAGATGGAATGAAAAACGGTCGGCCCACCAGGCCAGTGAGGCGGCGTAGTCGCGGGTATCGAGCAGCGTGTCCGTTTGCCAGCCGCCGGCTGACAGGCCGATCGTCCACGGACCGAACGCATCGCTGTCCCAGCCGAGCCGCCATTGCTGCGAGTCGTTGTCTGGCGAGTTACTGTCGGTATGGCTGCGGTTGCCGATGATCGAGAACTGGCCAAGCTGGTCGGCGTCGTAGCTGTAGCCCAGTGTGTAGCCACGGCTGTCATCGTTGAGGCTGATGCTCAGATTCAGGCTGGAAGGCATATCGGGCGCCAGCAGCCAGTCGAACAGCTCATCGTCTGTTTCCGCTGCCGGCGCGCTGCCCAGGCATGTCAGCAGCACGCATCCCGTCAGTAACCAACAGGCCCGTTTCGATGACAGTGGCCAGCGCATGGCGAACGGCTCAGGCGTCGCCGGGGCGCCAGATGCCGAACGCATCCTGGCTCGGCGGAGGCGGCATGGTCTGCTGTTCGACCTGATCCAGCACATAACCGGAAAACTCGTTGAGCTGGCCGAGCAGTTCGCGTTTCTTCGGCGGCGCCATTTGTTGGTGCGCCATGATGTAGCCGGTCATCGCGGCAAAATACTGGGCGGCCAGCAGGTCGTCGCTGGCGCGGCTGTCGTGTTCGATCAGGGCTGCCTTGAGATCCTGGAAAAGGTCGTCGGAAAGCTGGAATTCGTCACTCATGGTGGATTCTCCCGGGGGAATCTGTTGTAGTCAGAACCTGTCCATTGCATCGGTAACGATGAACGGATTGACAATGATTTGCAATAGATTACAGCATTGATGGCGCCTGTCCAAAAAGCGGTACTGATCACCGGCTGTTCGTCCGGCATTGGTCGAGCGGCAGCGCGGCAGTTGCAGGCGCGTGGTTACCGGGTGTTTGCTTCGGCGCGCAAGGCTGAGGATGTGGCCGGCCTGCGTCAGGCGGGGTTCGAAAGTCTGCGTATCGATCTGACCGAACCGGCATCCATCCATGAGGCGGTGGCCACCGTGCTGGAGGCGACCGGCGGGCGGCTCTATGGGTTGTTCAACAATGCCGGTTTCGGGATTCCCGGCGCGGTCGAGGATCTTTCCCGGCGGGCCTTGCGGGCGCAGTTCGAGGTCAATCTGTTTGGTACGCTGGAGTTGACCAACGCGGTGCTGCCTTCGATGCGTGAACATGGCGAAGGTCGTATCGTGCAGAACAGTTCAGTGCTGGGGCTGGCGGCCTTTCCGTTCCGTGGCGCTTACAATGCCAGCAAGTTTGCGCTGGAAGGGATCAGCGATACCTTGCGCATGGAACTGCGGGGCAGCGGGGTGCATCTGTCATTGATCGAGCCGGGGCCGATCATCAGCCGTTTTCGTGACAATGCCCATGCGGCCTATCGTGAATATATCGATGCGGAGCACAGCCGCTTCCGGGACAGTTATCGGGCGATGGAAAAGCGTCTGCTCACTGAAGGCCCGGCCGTGCCGTTCACATTGCCGCCAGAGGCAGTGGTGAAAAAGCTCATCCATGCGCTGGAGTCTCCGCGGCCGAGGATTCGATACTATGTGACGACGCCCACCTATCTGTTCGCAGTGGCGCGCCGGCTGTTGCCATACCGGTGGATGGATTGGCTGCTGTTGCGTGCGTCGGGTGATGGGGCGCGGTGAACCGCCTTGGGCCAGTCTATTTTGCGGGCTGTTCCGGAATCAGGCCGCGGCGTTCCAGAAATTCCAGCACTTGTTCGATGCAGGCCTCCAGCGGCTCCTCGCCGGTATTGACCACCAGTTCGGCGTTTTCCGGCTCCTCGTAGGGGGAGGTGATGCCGGTGAATTCCTGGATCTCGCCCGCGCGGGCGCGGCGGTAGAGCCCTTTGACATCGCGTTGCTCACAAATGTGCAATGGCGCCTTGCAGTAGA
>CAZTJP010000398.1:0-1998 GCA_964613895.1 uncultured Thiotrichales bacterium
GTCGTAGGCCTTGAATGCAGCGAGTGACTGTTCCATTGGTCGGGTTCCTTGAGTATGTTATGGCCGGTGGGTTCGGTGTGCTACCCGGGCGAGGTTGCGGCGTAGGATATCCGATCCCCGGGAGGCGGGCCATGCGTGGTTCACATTGCGGAGCGCTTTTCGGGGGTCGTGAGCCGGATCCATGGCCATGTGTGCTGATGCAAGCTCTATGGAGGGCTGATGGCAGATCGCAAAATCGCGGAATTGACGGAGCTCGAGGCCACCGGAGCCAGGACTGTGCGACTCGAGGTGGGTGGTGAATTGCTGGAGCTGTTTCTGGTTCAGGATCAGGGGCGTGTATATGGTTATTTCGATCATTGTCCGCACACCGGCGCACCGCTGTGCTGGCGCGAGCATGTCTATCTGGATAGCTCGGGTACTGAAATCGTCTGCGCGACGCATGATGCGCGTTTTGAGATCAGCTCCGGCCGTTGCCTGGCTGGTCCCTGCGTTGGTGAACGCTTGCAGCCGGCGCCTATCCGGGTTGTCGATGAGGCAGTCTATTTTCTCGACGGGGCAGGAACGGATGACGGATGAGGCGGATTTCTGTCGTCGCGGAATATGGTCTAAACTCAAGGTACCACCTGAAATTTAGGAGTCTATTCCATGAAAAACAAAGTCTTCCTGGCATTGTCGGGTCTGGCCGTTTCGCTGTCGTCGCTGACGGGATGCTCATCCTCGGACAAGGTCCATCTGCATGCCTGCCAGGACATCACCCGGAATCTGCTCGGTGTCGATGCCATTACCTGGCGCAAGCACAGCCAGTCGCATGACGATCAGACCTTGCAGGTCGAGCTGACCTATGCGACGGCCCGGGGCGAGGGAAAGGCAGTTTGCCGCTTTGGCCTGGAACCGGATGACGATGATGCGGGCATTACGCCGCGAGGCTTCGTGCATGTGCCCGAAGCGGTGGTCATCAACGGTGAGCCGGTCAGTCAGCAGCGGTTGGTCAAGGCAACGCTGGAAGTGACGGGACAATCGATCGTGAAAAATGCCTCGGCGGCGATGGAGAAGTCCAAAGAAGTGGCCGGGCGCACGGCAGCGCAGGCGCGCGAGGTTTCACAGACGGCGTCACGCAAGCTGACGGAAACGGGTGAAGCCATGAAGGAGAAGGCGCGTCATGCAGCCGAAAAGCTTCAGGACGCCTTGAAAAAGTCGGAGTAAATGATCGATCTGGGTTTCAAAATCGTGGCTTGGTTACTGGCGGCCAGTCTGCTGGGCCTGTGGACGGGGTGGTGGCTGCGTGGACGCAAGGCCCTCCAGGAACGAGAGGCGCAGGCTGCCGAATGGCGTGACCGATGGGATCGCGAGCACGCTACGGTACTCGAGTTGCAGCAGCAACTGGCACGGCTGACGCGCCAGCATGAATCGCTCGAATCCGCCCATGATGAGTTGATCCACGACCATCGAGCGCTGGCGGATGAGTATGCGGTATCGGATCAGCGGGTCGATCGGCTGAAACGCAGCTTGAAACGTGAGCGGGGGAAACTCGAGCAGATCCAGCAGGAGTTCGCCACCGAGGTTGAAACGACGCGTCAGGAGGTCATCTTTCTCAAACAGCAGGCGCTCGAGACAGGCAAACGGCTGGCTGAGCAGCAAGACCGGCTATCCCGCCTGGAGAAGAAGGAGCGTTCGGCCCAGACGGTGATTGCAGACCTCAATACGTATCTCGAAGCCGCCAATGCCGCCAAGCGGGCCGCCAGCGAGGAAGTGGCGCGACTGAAAAAGACGCTCGAGGAAATGCGTTCGATCGGTGAGACCAGGGCTCGAACCATTCGGGGATTGAAGCGGGCGCTGGCGCACCAGGAAGTGAAGGCGGCAGGCCGGATTGCGGCGCTGGAGCAGCGTTTGCGGCACGCCGATACTGCTGTGAACCGTGAAAAAAGCGCAGCGGGCTATCAGCTGTCGTCACGCAAGGAAGCGTACAAGGAATAACGTCACTGCCTGGCCCGAATTTTT
>CAZTJP010000399.1:0-1993 GCA_964613895.1 uncultured Thiotrichales bacterium
GCCATCACCAGCGTGGCGATCGGCATGACGGCCATCAGAATGCCCGCCAGACTGCTGCTGACATATTGTTGCCCCCAGGCGATCAGGTAGAAAGGCAGGGCGTTGCCAACCACCGCCATGGCCAGGAACCAGGCCAGCAGTCGCCCGTTCAGGCTCGACCAGTCGCTGCGCTTCCACAGCGTGACGATTGCCAGCACCAGTGCACCGATGATCAGTCGCACGGTCACCAGCAGGCTCGGTGAAAGGCTGTGCAAGGCAATGCTGTTGAACAGAAAGGCGCTGCCCCACATGGCCACCAGCGACAACATCAGCAGCCAGTCCTTGAGTGGATGAACGTTCACGGTCGCAATCGTGGCCCGGTGAGCAATCCGGGTTAAAACAGCTTGTCGAAGATTTTGTAGCCAGCGATGTAAGTACCGATGGCGGAGCCCAGGGTCGAGAAGAAGAACACCAGAAAAACCCTGGAAACCCGGTTCTTCCACCAACCCTGCCAGTGGGTGGTATCAGTCTTGAGCTTGCCGAAGTCCTCGACCTGTGGCCGGCGCAGATAGGCTTCGATGGCACCGGTCACCATGCCGGCGCCAATGGTCGGATTGAGCGAAGTCAGCGGCGCGGCCAGGAAGGCGCTGATGATCGTCAACGGATGCGCGGCAGCGATCAGCGCACCCAGCGCCGACAGCCCGCCGTTGATGACCACCCAGTCCATGACCAGATCCCAGCCCAGCTCACTGCTGCGGGAGAAGCCCATCGCGAAACCGGCGAGAATGATGGCCACGATCAGCCACGGCAGCCACTTCCAGAACAGGGAGCGCGGTGGCGTGGTGGACAATGCCTCGAGTTCCTCCGTCACCGTTACGGCCGAGGGATGTTGCGCATTCAGTTGCTCGAGATAGCTGGCGATGCCCTTGAGATGGCCGGCGCCGACGACTGCCAGCAGGTTTTTCGGCTGCTGATCCAGCTGGATCTGATAGATCCTGTCCGCCATATAGCGGTCGCGCTCATCGATCAGCGGCTTGTAGATGTTCTCCGAGGTTTCGGCAAATTCCTGAAAGGTCGATTCGAGCATGTCGCCCTCCTTGAGCCGCTCGATATCTTCCTCCTCGATTTTCTCGTTGGTCACCACGCTGGCGATCAGGCCGCTGAAAATGGTCAGCCGCTGCCACCAGGGCACCGATTTGTAGACCCGCTTCAGCGTCGCGCCGATCTCCCGGTCGATCAGATGCAGACCGATATCGTGTTGCCGTGCTTTCTCGATGGCCGTATGCATCTCCTGGCCGGGTTTGATGCCGAACTGGTCGGCGAGACGTTGCTGAAATGCGCCCAGCGCCAGGCTCGCCATCACCATCGGCGCCTTGCCATCGCGAATGACCTCGAACAAATCCATCCTGGCCAGCGAATCGGGATCTTCGATGGCCTTGAAACGGGTATCGCAAAGCTCGATGGCGACCGCATCGTAGTTTCCGCTGTCGATCAGACGGGCAACCGTTTCGGCACTCTGCCGCGAGACATGCGCTGTACCCAGCAGGGTGACCGAAGTCTTGCCGACCGTTTGAGTGATGAGGGGTTGTTGCGCGTTGGAATCTTCCATGAAGGCGTTCTCGGGTTCGAAGGGTGGGTTATAACCCATTGGCAGGGCTGGGCGCAAAAGTCTCACCCGGGGTGGCGCCAAAAATCGGCGACCGGATCACGTTCTGATGCCGATGCCGCGATTGAGCAGGTACAGGCAGATGGTGAACAGCACCAGAATGAAGCCGATGATGATGGCATAGGAGGTCGTCAGCGGAATATTGCTGGTTCCCAGCACGCCATAGCGAAAGCCGTTGACCATATAGAGAATCGGATTGGCCAGCGACACGGTTTGCCAGAACGGTGGCAGCATGGAAATCGAATAGAACACGCCGCCGAGATAGGTCAGCGGCGTGAGCACGAACGTCGGCACGATCGAGATATCATCGAAGCTTTGGGCATAGATGGCGTTGATGAACCCGGCCAG
>CAZTJP010000400.1:0-1982 GCA_964613895.1 uncultured Thiotrichales bacterium
CGGGTAATGATCCGACACTTCCAGTGCCTGTGATTCGCTCAGACCGAGTTCGGCGGTGAAGTTCTCGACCCGGGCGCTGCCGGGCACGATATACGGGTCGAGCGTTTTGGTCACGATGATGCGGTCGTAGGCGCAGTCGGTGCTGGCGTGCACCGTGGTATCCACCGCATCGCCGAGCAGCCAGCGAAAACGCGCATCGCTCAGCAGCCGCACGAACGGCTTGTCCTTGTCCGGCAGAAAGCCGCAGTCGGCATTGAGATCACCGAGGATGATGGCATCGGGATCCCCTTCCCGCTGGACGGCATCCTCATAGACGGGAATCAGCCGGTTCAGTTCCAGCGCCACGGCATTTGGATCGGCATGCAGCATGATGAGCGACACGGTCAGCCCCGACAGGTCGAGATAGGCGACCATCGGTTCGCGGGAGAACAGATCGCCATTCGGTTCGAGGCCATCGTCATACTCATAGATGTCATCGATGCTGACGCGTTCTGGACGGTACAGCAGCCCGTATTGCTCCTTGCGCTCGCCACGTCCCAGGCGGCTGGAGAGCTTCAAGGCATACTGACGCTGTGGATCGGCATTGAGCTGCGCCAGCAGTTCTGCGGCGGCCATGCCCGAGCGGTCGCGAATCTCCATCAGCACGGCGATATCGTAACGTCGCAGAATCGTCACCAACGCCTGCATGGCCTCGGGTTTCTGCAAACGTGCCGGGCCGAAATTGTGCAGGTTGAAGGCGCCGATCCGGTAAGGTTGGGTCGGCGGAGACGGGTGCTCCGACGGGTAGTCGATATTGGGACTGCCAGGCGGAACGGGCTCACGAACCGGGTTGTCCTGACATCCGGCCAGCGTCAGCAGCAGCAACGACAGTCCCAGCGCCCGCCTGGCTCTGACCGTGATGGTTCTGAAGCGACCGTTCATCATACGGGATTCACACTGGGACGCAGTTGCTCGATCAGATCGAGCGCAGTCATACCCCGCGGCCGGGATGCCGCCGCCAGGTCACCCGCGCGGGCATGGATCGCCACGCCGGCGACCGCTGCGGATGCGGGCGACAAACCTTGCGCCAGCATGGCGGCAATGACGCCGGTCAGCGTGTCCCCCATTCCGGCGCTGGCCATGCCGGGATTGCCCCAGGGGCACAGCTGGATCCCCTCCCCGTCCGCGACCAGCGAGGCGGCGCCCTTGAGCGTGATGACGCCACCATAGCGGCGCTGCAAGGCGTTGACTGCGGCGAAACGGTCGTTCTGAATCGCCGCCGCGGTGGTGTCCAGCAATCGGGCGGCTTCACCGGGATGCGGCGTCAACACCCAGTCGCCACGCTGTTGTGGCGTATCCGCCAGCAGATTGAGCGCATCGGCATCGACGACCATCGGCTTGCCACTGTTCAGAGCTTGCTGCCAGCAACGCTGGCCCCAATCCTGGCGTCCCAGGCCGGGGCCGATCGCCAGTACCGTAGCCTGCTCGATCAGTGCCGCCAGCGCCTGCCCGGATTCGGCGCCATGCGCCATCAGTACCGGACAAGCGCTGGCGATCAATGGCGCATGCGCGGCCCGGGTGGCGAGGCTGACCAGCCCTGCCCCGCTGCGAATGGCTGCCTGGCCCGCCAGTTGCGCAGCGCCGCTCAGACCAGTATCGCCACCGATCACCAGAACGTGACCAAAATCACCTTTATGACAATCCTGCGGGCGTGGCGGCAGCCAGTCGATCAGCGCCTTCTCATTCATCAGGCGCGCCAGCGGATCGATGCGCCGGTACAAGCTGGCTGGGGTACCCAGGTCACAGAAGCGGATCTCACCCCGATGATCCGGGCCATCACCGCTGAACAGCCCGGCCTTGAGGCCGATGAAGGTCACCGTGACATCGGCGTGGACGGCGGCGCCCAGCGCCCTGCCCTGTTCACTGGTCAGTCCGGAAGGGATATCCACCGCCAGCACTGGCGCTGGATGCGCATCGATGGCTTGTACCGCTTGCAGAAATTG
>CAZTJP010000401.1:0-1964 GCA_964613895.1 uncultured Thiotrichales bacterium
AGCCACCAGACGCCATCAGCAAGGCCTCGGCCTGATCGGCTGGCTGCTCGCGCTGACGATTTTCGGCCTGTTGTTCATATTCGGTCTCAGGCTTTTTCCCCTTTATTACGACTATTTTGCAGTACGCGACATCGTCAGGGACGTCGCGCATGAATTCCGCGACGTCCATGTAACCCAGCCGCAGGTGTGGCGTTCCGTCGAGAAACGGCTCAATGTCAATGGCATCGACTACATCGAACCCGGGAATCTCAAGCTGATCCGAGGCAGGGATGGCCAGACCATTCAACTGAACTACGAAGCCCGCAGCCCGTACCTGTGGAATATCGATCTGATTGCCAAATTCAAGATCGAGGAACGATAGTCACACCCCAGGCGACGGTCACCGCCTGTACAAGGCCATGCGCTTTAGGCATAGTGCCGACATGAAACGTAACACCAAACTGGCGCAGCTGCTGCCAGCCGAGGTCACCGAATCCGAGCTGTTCAAACAGGCGATCACCCACCGCAGCGCAGGTGGTAAAAACAACGAACGACTGGAATTCCTGGGCGACAGCGTCCTGAGCCTGACCATCAGCGAATATCTGTACCGCCACGCGCCGGATGCGGACGAAGGTGACCTGAGCCGCTTGCGCGCTTCACTGGTACGAGGGGAATCACTGGCCAGGATCGGACTGTCGCTCGATCTGGGCGAAATACTCCGGCTGGGTCCCGGTGAACTGAAGAGCGGCGGTTTTCGCCGCAAGTCGATCCTGGAGGACGCGCTCGAAGCCATCATCGGCGCTGTCTATCTGACCAAGGGTCTCGAATTCACGCGCAACTTCGTGCACACCCTGTTCTCCCGACAGCTGGAAGCCCTGCCTGATCCTGAAACGCTCAAGGACCCCAAGAGCCGGTTGCAGGAATGGCTCCAGTCACGCGGCTACGAGGTGCCGAACTATCAGGTACTGAGCACATCCGGCAAGGCCCACAACCGGCGGTTCGTGGCCGAGTGCCGTATTCCTGCGCTCCAGATTGTCTGCCAGCACGAGGGTTCCAGCCGCCGCAAGGCGGAACAAGGCGCCGCCGAGCAAGCCCTGCAGAAGATTCTTGCAAGCGATGTCTGAGCCAACCACCACCTACTGTGGCCACATCGTCATCGCCGGCCGGCCCAACGTCGGCAAATCCACGCTCATGAACCGCATTCTCGGCGTCCACCTGGCGGCGACGACACCGAAGCCACAGACCACGCGCAATCGGATTCTTGGTGTCCATACCGAAGGCAACCGGCAATACGTGTTCGTCGATACACCCGGTATCCACGACGACCGCAAACGCCTGCTCAACCGCCGGATCAACCGTGCCGCCATCGGCAGCCTGATCGAGGGTGACGTCATCCTGCTGCTGGTGGAGGCAGGCAAATGGACCGAGGACGATGAACGGGCATTGAGCCATGTCGCCCGCACCGGCCTTCCGGTGCTGCTGATCGTCAACAAGGTCGATCGGGTCAGGGACAAAACCAGTCTGCTGCCTTATCTCGAACAAATGAGCCATCGATACGACTTCGATCAGATCATTCCACTCTCGGCGTTGCGCGAGAAGGATGCCCGGCGTCTGACCGATCTACTGGCCGACTACCTGCCGGAAGGCCCGTTCGAATACCCGGAAGATGAACTCACCGACCGCTCGATGCGCTTCATCAGCGCCGAACTGGTGCGTGAGCAACTCATGTATGCACTGGAACAGGAAGCACCCTATGCCGTCGCGGTCGAAATCGAGCGCTACAAGGAAGACGCCAAAGGAGTACACATCGACGCCTTGATCTATGTGGAACGCGAAGGTCAGAAACGCATCGTCATCGGCGCCAAGGGCGCGGGACTGAAAGCCATCGGCAGTGAAGCACGACGGCGAATCGGCGGACTGCTGGGCCGCCCGGTTCACCTGAAACTCTGGGTCAAGGTCAAACACAACTGGCGGGAAAATCCCCG
>CAZTJP010000402.1:0-1958 GCA_964613895.1 uncultured Thiotrichales bacterium
GGGAATTGGAATGCGTATTGATTCGCTGCAATATGAGCCTTGACTGGGTGCTATTCATGAATGAGATGATTCGACGAATATTGAAGAAAATTACCGTGCTGAAGGCATTCACCTTACTGGCGGCATTGTGGCTGACGCCAGCGCATGCGGCCGTGCAGGCGTCGCTGACGCCCAACCCGGCCTATGTCGGCGATTCGGTGACGCTCACCATCACCGTGGATGGCAGTTCCAGCGGCAAGCCGGATCTGTCGGGACTGCGCCAGGATTTCCGTGTGCTTGGCAGCGGTTCGAGTTCCAATATCCAGGTCATCAATGGCGTCACCCATTCGAGCCACAGTTGGACGATCACACTCAAGCCCCTGAAAAAAGGCCAGTTGAAGATTCCGCCGATTCCGGTCGGTTCGGACAAAACGCAGCCATTGAGCCTGACGGTTCAGGATATACCCGCCAGCCTCAAGGCCAAACTGCGTGACCATGTCACCCTCGAAGTCACCACCGGCGATGGACAAACACCCGTCTATGTGCAGCAACAGATTCCGCTGACGGTAAAGCTCTATACCGATGATTCGATCCTGTCCGGCGAGCTGTTGCCACCCGAAGTCAAGGATGCCGTGGTCGAACAGGTGACGCGTGACAAACAGTACACAGTGACCCGCAATGGCAAGACCTACCGGGTGCTCGAGCGACGCTATGTCATCTCGCCCCAACGCAGCGGCAAGCTGACGATTCCGCCGATCGTGTTCCGTGGTGAACAACGCCAGCCTCAGCGCCAGCACAGACGACGCAGCTTCGACGATTTCTTCAATGATCCTTTCGATGACGATTTTTTTGCCGGCACCCCGTTCGGGCCACGCGGCAAACCGATCGAAACCGCCAGTGAACCGCTGAGCATTGCGGTCAAGCCGATCCCCGACAGTTTTCACGGTAACCAGTGGCTGCCGGCGGAGAGCGTTTCGGTGAGCGACAGTTGGGCCAGCAAACCGCCCCGCTTCCAGGTGGGCGAGCCGGTGGTTCGGGAACTCAAATTGCAGGTCAAGGGCCAGGCAGGCTCGCAGATTCCGGCCATCGATCCGCAAACGCCGGCGAAAATGAAAATCTACAGTGATCAGAACAAGGTGGATACGCGCACCGACGGCGAAACCGTCTTCGGCATCAGCCAGCAGAAGTTCACCTATATTCCGGCTGCGACCGGAAAGGTCAGGATCCCGGCGATCACCATCGACTGGTGGAACACCCGCACAGACAAACCCGAACGCACCATCCTGCCCGCCCGCAGCGTCGAGATCCTGCCGGGAACCGGAAACCGGGCAGTCCCAGCCAGCACGGCGCCCGCGAACACCAAACCTGCCATGGTCCAACCCAGTCAGGCCAATGTGACTTCAGACACACAGCAGGCCGAACCCTCTGCGCCAGCCGTCAGGCGATCACTGGCGGACTGGATCGAACGATATGCCGCCTGGCTGGCGCTGGGGCTTGTCTCTCTCGCCGCCTTGATGCTGTTTTCGGTATGGCGGTCGAGACGTGCGCAGCGGCAACAGCATGGCGGTCCAGAGCTTGGCACAGCCAGCCCATCCAGCGGACAGCGAAGCCGCTCATCCAGCGAAAAAACACAATCCGCGGGCCGCGCTGCCTCGCCCTCATCTGCAGACCGGCGTCAGGCCAGACAAGCCTTGCATCGCGCTTGCGAGCGCGGAGATGCCGCCAACATCGCCAAGGCGCTGTTGACACTGGCCGCCGCCGAATGGCCCGATGATCCACCCCGCAACCTTGGCGCACTGGCCGAGCGCGTCACCAGCGGCCGCGAGGCCATCCGCCAGCTCGATCGGTTTCTCTATGGCGCCGGTAACGAGGCCTGGCAAGCAGCGCCGCTTTGTGAAGCATTCAGAGAAGGATTGACCAAAGCCGACCGGGATCAGAAACAGGAACCTCGGCTCGGAGATCTCTATCCGAAAGCAGAT
>CAZTJP010000403.1:0-1950 GCA_964613895.1 uncultured Thiotrichales bacterium
TTTTCTCGACGGTTTCGTCGATACTGGGATTCTTTCTGACACGCCTGCTATGGCGTTGGTACGTCATCCGCAAGTATCGCGCCAAGCGACGCCGTTACCTGCAGAAAAAACTTCACGCGCATTATCCCGGATCCACGCCACACAATCCTCGCACACCTGGGACTCGACACTGAGCTCAACCGGCGCCACGATAGACATCGAACCGCGTCGTCTTGCCGGTGATCGAGAAATCCGGTTGCCAGGCGCCCACCAATGGCGCTGCCCGACGCGGACGCTTGACGACGACCCGGAAACGGGCACAGTGGCGCGCTGCCGCCAGCAGGTCTGCTTCATGTTCATCCCGCTCGACCAATGCATGCAATATCTGCATCTCCTTCTTGACTGCTCCACCCCGGCGCTTTTCAGGATACATAGGGTCGAGATACACCACATCGACAGCGATCCCTTCGCCGGCTGACTGCAACCAGTCCACAGCATCCGTTCGAACCAGGGTCATCCGCCCGATCGTGTTGGCCACTTCCGGGCAGGTGCGTGCCCGCTCGAGACCATCCGACAGCAAACTCCAGATCACCGGATGGCGTTCCAGCATGTATACCTTGCATCCCTTGGAAGCCAGCACAAAGGCATCTCGCCCCAGGCCGGCAGTGGCATCCACCACGGTGAGCGGAAGATGACGCGGCACACCAACTGCGCGGGCGATCAATTCTCCCTGCCCCATTCGCCAACGGGCCTTGCCGCGAACGAAATCGACCCGAACGGCCATATGCTGTCTGTCACGGTCATGTACCAACGACAGCCCTTCCTCCCCGTCCTCCAGTACCAATGCTTCTGTTTCGGGCTGATCGACGATCCGGGCCCCGGTCACCCGGGCAATGAATTGCAGCCTGGCCGGGTCGCCTTGACGGCGAAGCACCACCTCGGCACTGCTCATCGCACCAGCGCGATCAACCCCACCACGAACAGCACCACGATGGCCGCCAACCGGGCAACCCGCCACCAGTCGGACGCCGAGCCCCTCGGTGAGTGGCGAATGCTGTGCAGAACCCCCGGACCAAAAAACACCAACACCGCCACCACCATGATCGCGGCGACAACCTGCTCAGTCATCGCTGTAACGCTGCCTCATCGAATAAGCTGCGTTCACTCGTCACCCATCACACCCAACAAGTGCAACAGACTGGTGAAGAGATTGTAGATGGAGACATACAACGTCACGGTCGCCGAGATATAGTTGGTTTCACCACCATGAATCAGATTGCTGGTCTCCCAAAGGATCATGCCCGACATCAGCAGTACGAACAGTGCCGATATCGCCACGGACAATCCTGGCAGTGCCAGGAAATACGCCGCCAGACTGGCGACGACCGCGACCAGGATACCGGTCATCAGAAAACCGCCCATGAAGCTGAAATCACGGCGGCTGATCAACGCATATGCCGATAGTCCAACGAAGATGGCTGCAGTGCCACCGAAGGCGGTCGCCACGATCTGTGGCCCGTTCGGCAAGGACAGATAAACACTCAGCAATGGGCCCAGCGTCAGCCCCATGAATCCGGTGAAGACGAACACCCAGAACAGTCCCCAACCGCTGTTGCGGGTTTTTTCGACAATGAACAGCAACCCCATGAATACTGCCAGTACCAGTAACGGATGCAGCCACGGCATGTGCAGAGACATGGCAGCAACCGCCATCACCGCGCTGAACAGCAACGTCAGGGACAACAACAGATAAGTGTTGCGGATGACCTGGTTTTGTAAAACGGCACCCCGTACGGCGCCAACCGAAGTTTGAGTTCGTAGTTGCATAGGTCCTCTCTCTTGACTCGGGCAGCAAGCCCGCCTGGTTCCAAACATAGCCGATAATGCCGGCTCTGCCTACTGGAAATCTGGCGCCGCCACCGGTAGAATCCCCGGCTTCCAACAGGCATCACACTCGTCTGTCTCAATAGG
>CAZTJP010000404.1:0-1948 GCA_964613895.1 uncultured Thiotrichales bacterium
CTGTGAGAAATGCGGGTTAGGACTGCCAGTCTAGGGGTGTGCCAGTCGCTTGTGAGGTAACGGATTCAAGCCATTTTGTGGGGCACGATCGGTGGCTGTTTCTCTGGGATGAGCGGGAGACTCTCAGGATTGGAAATGTTGCAGATCGCTAGCAGGAATGTCGGTTGGGAATCGTAGTGGCTGGTCGATGTGTCGGCCATCGAAACGGATTCGGTCGCCATCGAGGCTGAGGCGGCCGTCACAGTAGTAACTGACAGCCAGGGGATAGATCTGATGCTCGAAGGTGAGTACGTCAGCGGCCAGGCTGTCTGCGGTATGGTGGGCCTGGACGGGGAGGCGTGCCTGGATGATCACCGGCCCGCCATCGAGTTCCGGTGTGACGAAATGGACGCTGGCGCCGTGTTCTTTGTCGCCGGCTTCGAGGGCTCGGCGGTGGGTGTGCAAACCTCGGTGACGCGGGAGCAGTGATGGGTGGATATTCAGCATCTTTCCCTGGTATCGAGTGACCAGTGGCGCGGGCAGAATGCGCATGAAGCCTGCCAGCACGATGAGGTCGGGGGCCAGGGCTGCCAGTTGTTTGTCCAGTTCGGTATCGAAGTCGGAGCGGGATTCGAACTGGCGGTGATCGATCGTGATCGTTTGAATATCGGCTGAAGCGGCCCGTTGCAGGCCTTTGACGGCCGGACGGTTACTGATGACTGCAATGATATTTCCCCGGATATGCCCTGCTTGCACGGCGTCGATGATCGCCTGGAGGTTGGAGCCACTACCGGAGATCAGCACCACGATCCGGCAAGTGTCATTCATGCCTCTATCCTGACGGTCGCTGTGCCTTCGGCAGCGGTGATTTCGCCGATTTCCCAGTTTTCGACACCGGCTGCTTCGAGCAGCGCGCGTGCGGGGGGGAGTTGTTCGTCAGGCAGGATGACGACCATGCCAATACCGCAGTTGAAGGTGCGCAACAGCTCCTGGTCGTTGATATTGCCTTGAGTTGCGAGCCAGTCGAAGATGGCGGGTTGTGGCCATCGGCCTCGGTGGATGACGGCTTGAGTGCCTTCGGGCAGCACGCGCGGCAGGTTTTCGGGAAGTCCGCCGCCAGTGATGTGCGCCAGTGCGTGAACTTCAGTTTTTTCCAGCAGCTCCAGAATCGGTTTGACGTAGATTCGGGTGGGTGCGAGGAGGGTTTCTCCCAAGGTGCTGTCTCCGAATGGTTCATCGAGGGCACTGCCTGATACTTCGAGTACTTTCCGGATGAGTGAGTAGCCGTTGCTGTGTGGCCCGCTGGAGGCCAGTCCGAGCAATTTGTCACCAGGGCGGACCGAGCGGCCGTCGAGGATTTTCGATTTTTCCACCACGCCGACGCAAAAGCCGGCCAGGTCATAATCGTGGTCTTGATAGAGGCCGGGCATCTCTGCGGTTTCTCCGCCCGACAGCGCGGCGCCTGCGATCTGGCAGCCTTTGGCGATACCTTCGATGACCCGGGTGGCTGTCGTCAGGTCGAGGCTGGCGGTGGCAAAGTAGTCGAGAAAGAAGAGCGGTTCGGCACCACAGACGATGATGTCATTGACGCACATGGCAACGAGATCGATGCCAATGGTATCGTGGACGTTCATGTCCAGCGCCAGTTTGAGTTTGGTACCGACACCGTCGGTGCCTGATACGAGTACCGGTTCACGATAACGACCGATGGGGAGTTGGAATAATGCGCCAAAGCCTCCCAGGCTGTCGAGTACGCCTGGCCGCCGGGTGGCGCGTGCCAGTGGTTTGATTTTTTCGATCAGCGTATTGCCTGCGTCGATATCGACACCTGCA
This sequence comes from uncultured Thiotrichales bacterium, assembly GCA_964613895.1. GTDB lineage: Bacteria > Pseudomonadota > Gammaproteobacteria > UWMA-0217 > UWMA-0217 > HyVt-560. Next base: position 1,813 of record CAZTJP010000404.1, read on the forward strand.
TCTTTGTAAGTGAGGTTCGCGCGGGGAGATTCGCTCATGTGGAAAAACGGTTGCGTGAAGGCGGCGAGTATACCAGCATGGCTCATTGCCCGGAAAGCCGGCCGCTGCGGCGTACAGCCCATAACGGGGTCAGGCT
>CAZTJP010000405.1:0-1947 GCA_964613895.1 uncultured Thiotrichales bacterium
AGATAGCCGCTGAACAGGTTCGGGCCCTTGACGAGCACTTCACCGTCTTCGTTGAGCGCAATGCGGCCGTGGGGCAGCGGCCGGCCAACGCTGCCGGGCCGGTTGGCCTGGCGGGTGTTCAAACAGACCACCGAGGCGGCTTCACTCAGGCCATAGCCCTGGAATACGGGCAGTCCGAGTTGGGCGGCCTGTTCCAGCAGAACGCGGGATACCGGCGCGCCGCCGACAGCGATGAAGCGCAGGCTGTCGGGCGCAGTCCAGCCGGAATGGGCGGCATAGACCAGGGCTTGCAGCAGTTCCGGCACGGTGATGATGACCGAAGGGCGGGCGCGGCTGATTGCCTGGCAGAGTTTTTCCACATCGAGCCCGCTCATGCTGACGCCGGTGTGCTGCAAGGAAGGCAGGTGGACTTCGCCGCCTGCGATGAGGCCGGCGTAGACGGCGATGTTCTCCAGCAGGGTCGATAGCGGCAGCAGGCTGAGCAGCCGATCCTGTGGGTTGGCTTCAACGGCCTGGCACAGCGAGTGGGCGACAGTGTCGATCGCTTCGGCGCGCAGGCAGACTCCTTTGGGCGTGCCGGTGCTGCCGGAGGTGAAAGTGATCTTGGTGATCTCAGTCACCGCGTTGGCGCTTGTTGGCGATGCGGGGATCGAGAACAGCCGCAGGGCTGAAAATGGTGAAGATTCGAGCGCTTTGGCGTGCTCGGGCAGCAGCGCCGAGGCGCGTGCCGGCTGGTCGGTGATCAGGCTGTCGATGCCGGCCTGCTCGATGATCGCGCGGATTTGCGCATCGCTGAAGAACAGTGGCAGAGGAATGCAGGTGATGCCCCGTTGCCGTGCGGCCAGGTCGAGCACGAGCCAGTCGGGGCCGTTGTCCAGCAGCAGTCCCAGGGTCTGGCCGGGCAGCTGGCTCGCCCAGGCGTTGACCCGTGAGTCCAGCTCCGCATAGGTCAGCGTTTGCTGCTGGCTGACCAGGGCAATGGCGTCGCCGCGCTGGAGAGCGTGCGCGCGCAGGCTGTCGAGAATCGAACGGTTCATGGCTGCCGGGCGATGAGGGTGGCGTCGGTCGGTTGCCGGGCATAGGCGCGACCGGCTTCTTGCGCCTGTAGCCACAATGCGCGCAGGCGCGGCTGCCGTGGCGTGATGGCCTTGCTCATTTTCAGATAGCCGGCGCTGATGGAGCCGAAGCAGACCTGCGGGTTCTGTTGGTAATACCGCCCCCAGACGCTTGGGTCGCCTTCGAGGCGCGCCGGATCGGCGGGCGCCAGCACCTGGGGTTCGAGTCCCAGCCGGCGAAACAGGCTGATCAGCGGCGAGATGGCGGTGCAAACCACCCATTCGTAGCCGGCGGCATGCAGAAAAGCGGTCATCACGGCGAACAGCCAGCGGGTGCGGCCACGACCATTGACGGCCAGATTGCCGATCTCGAGGATCGAGTCACGGGCGATGGTTTGGCCGGTTTGTTCGCGGATGAGTTGGTCCACTGGGGCGTCGAGATATTGTTCGGAAAACAGCCGGATATCCGTGGCGCAGCATCGCAAACCGGCGACGCCCAGCAGTTCATTACCGCTTTCCAGGCCGATCAGGTCATCGCAGAAGTCGGATACACGGGCGTCGTAGGCGGCCGCGAACAGGGTTTCGATCATCGCCGTCAAACGCTGGCGGCCTTGTGTGCCGGGTGGATAACAGCTGAGTTTCAATGCACAGTCCGGCTCGGGTACGAACGGACAAATGGTGGCGGAACCTTCCGTGACTCCCTGAGAATGAATATTGTTATGCATGATATTGGTCTCGGGTGGGTTACTGTACCCGAAGCCCATGCAATCCCTGTGCCTGAATGCAAGCTGTTGATTTGTCTATAAGCAGACTGGGCAGGCGGCAATCTCGTCAACATTCACGGCCCGCCGCTGCAACGATTGTATGAAATAAATTGCAGGGTAAGGTTGGG
>CAZTJP010000406.1:0-1947 GCA_964613895.1 uncultured Thiotrichales bacterium
GCCCGCGGCCCGGCGCGGCGAAACACCTCTGCCATCTGCTCGCGCTGTTCTCCGGTCAGAGTCGATTCCAACCGGCGACCACGCGCCGTCAGCCGCAAACGCTTCACGCGTCGGTCGTTCGGATCGGTACGCGCTTCGATATACCCCGCATCGACCAACTGGCGCAGCGGACGATGCAGATACTGCTTGCTGACACGCATGATGCCCAGCAACGCCTTGATCGTACAGCCTGGATGGCGGCCAACGAAATACAACACCCGATGATGCACCCGCGAATACCCCAGCCTGGCCAGCCGCTCATCCGGATGCGCGATGATGGCGCGAAACCCGAAATGCATCAGCTCCAGCGCCTCATTCAGATGCGCGTCCCGATTCGCTTGTCTTCTGTTATTTGAGTCAACCATGTTGACATTATAACAAGGCATGGCAGAATACCTTAAATGGTCAACTCTATTGACATAAAATGACGCACACATCCCAAGGGCTGTGCTGGCTGGATGGCAAAATCCTGCCAGTCGAACAAGCCACCATACCGATCTCCGACCACGGCTTGCTATACGGCGACGGCGTCTTCGAAGGCGTCCGTTTCTACCATCGTCAACCCTTCCTGCTCGATCACCACCTCGACCGGCTGCAGGACTCGGCCCGTGCCATCGCCCTCGAATACCCCTGGGACCACGCTCAATTCAGGCAAATCGTACAAAGCCTGATCGATGCATTCGATGCGCCCAACGGCTACCTGCGCATCCTGCTGACCCGCGGCTCGGGCGCGCTGGGCATCGACCCGCGGCAATGCCATCAACCCCGCCTGGCCATCATCTGTGACCACCTCGACATGATCGACCCCAGCGCAAGAAACCAGGGCGCCAACCTGATCATTGCCGCCACCCGCCGCCTGCCACCCGACGGCCTCGACCCCAGAATCAAAAGCCTCAACTACCTCAACCACATCCTCGCCCGGATCGAAGCCAACCACGCCGGCGCCGACGAAGCCATCCTGCTCAATCCCCAGGGCCACGTCGCCGAAGGCACCGCCGACAACCTCTTCATCGTCCGCCATGGCGAACTGTTCACACCCCCCACCACCGACGGTGCACTCGCCGGCGTCACCCGCGGGCTGATCCTCGAACTGGCCCGTGACAACCACATTCCCGCCCATGAACGAAGCCTCGCTCCCTACGACCTCTACACCGCCGATGAATGCTTCCTCACCGGCACCGGCGCCGAACTGATCCCGGTCAAAAGCATCGACGGCCGGCCGCTCAACACCTGCCCCGGCCCCCTCTACAGCCGACTCCAACAACAATTTCGCAACACCATCGAAACCCACTGCAAACCCGACACACCATGAACACCAAACCCAGCCGACACAAACCCCAACCCGCCACCACCATTCCATTGCCGGAAAAAACCACCCATTACCCGGAACCCTTCGCCCAACAAGTCGCCGGTCGCAAAAAACGCAAGCTCGGCGACCACTTCGGCCTGACCCACTTCGGCGTCAACCTCACCGAACTCGCCCCCGGCGCCGTCTCCGCCCTCAAACACCACCACAGCCACCAGGACGAATTCATCTACGTCCTCAGCGGCCACCCCACCCTCATACTCGGTGATGACAGTTACACACTCAACCCCCACGACTGCTACGGCTTCCCCGCCAACACCGGCATCGCCGCACAACTCATCAACACCACCAACGAACCTGCCGTATTGCTCGAAATCGGCGACCGCACCCCCGGTGACCAAGTCACCTACCCCGACGACGACCTGCAAGCCGTCCAGCAAGACGACGGCCAATGGAAATTTCTCCACAAAGACGGCCAGCCCTACTGAACGAACACACCACCCCCCTCTCCAGACAGCGAGCGATGGGCCACCTCAGAGCAACCGGCAGTCATCGGTCGTTCACGGGCGTCGGCCGCAGGGATAGCGGCCGTCGAGCCTACA
>CAZTJP010000407.1:0-1913 GCA_964613895.1 uncultured Thiotrichales bacterium
GGCTAAAGCCGGGTGATCTTTATCATCAATACCGGATTGTCGAAACGCTGCGACTGTGAAAGTGCGGAATCGGCCAGGCCGTCGTCATGGCTGACAACGCCGGCGTGATGGGTGACCACGCTCGTCACGTCATTGCGTGCCGGATTGAAACCTTCTCCGCCTGCCGCCGGGCCGGGAATATGGGCTGCGGCTTCGTCGTTGAACTCGGTGCCGGCATCGTAGGCGGGCGTGAGAAAAATCCGCTCATCACCGCTTTGCATGTCGCGCAGATCGAGATCGGTCACGCCGGTGAAGGCATCGTTGGTGTTGACCAGCATCGTCGCCACCGTCAGATGATCGACCGCCGGATCCGAGCTGCCGATCTCGAATGCCAGTGACTGGCCCGCCGGCAGTGGCGTGCCGGCTGAAAAGGTGGGGTTACCCTGTTGCAGGCTGATGATCTGGCTGCCATCGCCGCCTTCGGCCAATACCTCGATCGCTTCGCTGGCGGGTTGGCCCACTTGCCAGGCGTCGAAACCGGCATCGTGCAGCATCGCTGCCGGCGGCGACATCGGCTGGTCATTGGTCAGGTTGAGCAGTTCCACCCGCCAGGCCGACATCTCCATCATATTGGCATCATCATTACCACTGTTACGGTGATGACCGGAACAGGCGGCCAGGCCGAGCATCATCGCGCTCAAAAGGATCGTCTTCATCTCGCACCTCCTATTTGACCGTAATCGTCAGGCTCGCAACCGGGTTCAACCAGCGGTGGATGCGGCTGTCCAGATCACTCGGGCCACCGTTCGGATCGGTGTCCCCGATCACGCCCGGATGAATATGGATAAGGGTATTCGCGTCCGCAGATGCCACGCCGGTGGCGCCCATGCCATTCTTGCCCAACGGATCGGCCGGAATGCCAGCCATACCCGGCGCACCCATGCCGTTGACGATTTCGTCGTTGGCCTCGGTGCCCGCATCCCAGGCATTCATGGAATAAGTATAGCTGCCCGGCTCGGTCGGGATCGCCAGACGATCGACACCGACGAATCCGTCATTGGTTGGCAGCACCATCGCCACCACCGAAAGGTAATCGTTGCCATCGTTGGTGGATAGAGAAAACTGTGTCGAAGCGCCCGGGGCCAGCAGTCCGGCTGCCGGATTGGCCACCTTGTCGCCGCCCGCCGCATCGACATCTGCCGACAAACCGCTGATGTCGCCACCTTCCGCCATCGCCTGAAGATGTGCGCTGGCAGCCTTGCCCGCCTCGAACAGCGCTGTCGAGCCAGAATGTGCCGCCACCAGCAGCGGCGTGAAATGGCTGCCATGCGTGAGATTGGTGATGGTGATATCGAGTTCCTGCGCCTCGACAGCCGTGCTGGCCAGCATGGCCGCCAGCCCAAAAGGAATCAGTTTGTTCATGGGTGCTCCTGTGATTGTTGAATGGAGCCGCCACGATAATGCTGCCAGATTGCAGAATCGTCACATAAAAATCACGGAAGTGTCACGCCATAACATCTCTCCGGGACAGGCACACTGAGAGGATATTCAAACGTCGGAGCCGTCATCCCTGCTGGCACGGGGATCCAGTCACAGGGATGTGAACCACCGGCGTGGGTAGCCCTCCGTAGCACTGGATTCCTGCAATGGTGGGCCAACATCCCTGTGACTGGATCCCGGCAATCCCTGCCGGGATGACGGGGCCGGCAAATGCTACTGCATATAGTTCACTACAGCGCTCTCTGTCAGGCGGTTTCCTTTTCCGTCGATCTGAATACGAATTCGTTGTCGATCGCATCGAACCGGGCTTTCAGTGTTTCCTGATAGCCGCGCCTGTCTTGTTCTCGATACCAGCTTTCCAGTAGCCTCAAATAGGCCTTTTCTTCCTCCAGCAAGTCAATCTGGGCGCTTTCGTCATGGTATTTTTCAAGCAG
>CAZTJP010000408.1:0-1909 GCA_964613895.1 uncultured Thiotrichales bacterium
GGGCCTGAATGCCGGCATAGGCCAGCGAGGATTTGCCGGCGCCGGATGCGCCGGCGATCAGGATCAAACGTTCACCTTGTTTGCTGCCGAGTTTGTCGAGAATGGCCCGGGTTTCCTGCTCTCGACCAAAGAAGATGGGGGCCTGGCTTTTGTCCAGCGCCAGCATGCCGGGGTAGGGCGGGTGGGGCCAGTCGACCGTTGTTTCAGTTTCTCGCGTACAGCCGAGCTGTTGTTGCAAGGCTTCGACAGTGCCTTGTCGCTGACCACTGGCCAGGCCTTCAGTTACCAGCGTTTGCAACAAGGCGCAGAGGGGCGAGTGGCCATCATCCAGTGGTTGATCGTAGTCGTTGCAGGTGGTGAGCAGCGAGGTGGCCGAAACGTTGACGGGCTGGTCGAGGTCGATATGCTGCAATACCGGGTGGCCGAACAATGCACGCTGGACGAAATCCCGTCGTTGACTGGTGTCCGACCATAAGTTCAGGCTTTCGAGTAGTGATCGAAATTGCTGGAATGTTTCGCGATCCATGGTGTGGTTATTCCTGTTCATGGGTTGCAGCCCAACAGGGTTCTGACCTGGGCGATAGTTGGGCCGTGCCGGGTGGCGCCAAATTGCTGCTCGATGCCAGCGAGCAGCAGGCAGAGTGGTGAATCCGGCGTTGGCGCCGTGCCGGCGGTTTCCAGGCAATATTGCGCCAGTTCGGTGGCGACGGCCGATGGGGCGCCATCGAGCTGGATGTGAGCGAGGATATCGTGGCCGAAGAAGATTGGCTGGAGCAGGGCGTTGCGAGTGCGGGCATTTTTCCAGCCGGGCAGGCCGAGCAGCAGTTGCTGGAGCTGATGCAGTGATTCGGCTGTGGAAGCCGTGGGGGCTTTGTCCATTGTGACGGTGACCTGGTGGGCTGCCAGGAATTGCCGGACAGTGCTGATGGGGATGCCCCAGCCACCGAGGTCACTGGAGCGATCGCGGGTGTAACGGGTGACGCCGATCACAGCACAGTGGTTGAGGCTCAGCAATGGACCGCCGCTGAATCCCGGTTCCAGTTGGCCGCCCTTGAGTTTCAGCAGGGTTTGGTCGTTGCGTTGGGTGGGGCCTTCGTATTCGGCGGTGATCTGGTCACGTTCACAGGCGCCATCGCGGTATGGAAAACCGACTGCGATGAGGGTGTCGCCGATTGCCGGTGTGGCGGTAAAGCGTGGTATGTCGCAAGGCTCCGGCGCCGGGTCGCGCAACAGAGCCAGATCGAGTGTGCCATCGACTGCCACCAATTGGGCATCATGCGGCTCCGCCTGCCACGGGGTGAGCGTGACCGAGGCGCCTGGCGATTGGTCGCGACCGACCACATGCGCGCAAGTCAGCAGATAGCCCGGCGCCACCGGAAAGGCGCAGCCAGCGCTGTGTCCCGACACCTGAACACAGCAACGGCGAAGCGGCTCGATGCAGGCTTCAGCGGGGTCGTTGTGGTGGGGTTCGGGCATGATTCAGCACTGTGACCGGTGTTACTCCGAGGATGACCATTCGAGTGTCAGCTTCATATTGGCCTTGCCTTCGCCGCGCGCAATGACTGAGACCAACTTGCCTTCCTGCATGCTGAATTCGACCCCCAGTTCCACGCTCGCCTTGTCCGGCTTGGCAGTCCGGATGACCGCGCCGATACCGCGGGCGATGCCGCCGAGCGAGCGGGTGACTTCATCGAAGGGGATGGCGTCGAGCACCCCGATTTCCTCGCGCCCCTGCGGTTGCAGGATTTCGACGTAGGCGATGGCGTCGTCTTCGAGCTGGATGCGTTGCGGGATGGTTCGTTCGTCTGCGGGCATGAGCGATCTCCTTGTCGGGCCGGGCTTTGCATGATGCGTCGATTTGCAGACAGGTTCAACCCGGGTCACAGCCAGCGCCACTGTGCTCCACCGT
>CAZTJP010000409.1:0-1902 GCA_964613895.1 uncultured Thiotrichales bacterium
CCAAGGCGGCCGATGCCGCCGAGCAGGGCGTGGCCTCCGAACTGTCTTCCGCCGCTGCCATCAATTACACTTCCCACGTTTTAAATACGGGCAACTCAATAAGAATCAGGGCTGTCGATTGTGTTGGGAGCAGGTCCTCTTCTCCGTCAAACACACTGTCCTCACTCCTCTCCAGTGGCTCTGCACCCACATCCGGATATCAATACAAAACCATAGGAGCATCTGAAGGCCAAGCTTGTGCTTCCGGACAAACTTTCAGGTGCGGAATACGAAACCTGAAAGGCGATAATACCGTCGATGCAGTCGCTACCATTATTTGTACGGGTTAAGGAGGCTCTGATCCATTCGGGCATACCTCTGGCCAACAGGTAGATTCGTTGTCAAGGCGCCGCTATGAACGCAGGCTGTTTGCTTGGTGAACTGCCGCAACGCAGAGAGCGGGGTCGCCTGTGAGCCCCGCAGGGCACTTCCTGAAGCACTCACCCATTGACTCTACTCATACCCAGGCCGGTGATGCTGTCCACGCCCGGATCAAATCGTCCATTGCCATTGCGGTCATCGAAACGCAGGCTCAACCGCCACAAGCCGGAACGGCCACCTTCCCCCTCGCTGTAAAAGATGACGCCGCGATGGGAATCGTAATACCAGCCCTCACGCAACGGAGGATCGTCCGCAGATCCGATGCCCCGGTAATCGGGCGCTGTCAGGCCCCCGTTGCCGGCCAACAGATCGAACGGGTTTGCGCCATCCCGTGCGGAAATCTGCTGCAGGTGGCCTTCACTGGCCTGCTGCAGCAGATAGAGGGCAAGGGCGGCATTGATTCTGGCGAGGGTCTGTTGCTGCGCCGTTTGCCGCACCTGGCGGCTGAGTTTCTCGCTGCGGTCGAGGAACAGCGCGACCATGATCGCCACCAGAATCACCACCAGCAGCGAGCGCAGCAGCAGTACGCCGGGCAGCCCGCGCAGCCGGTTCATCGACGTGCCAGCTGGGTGATGTCCCACATGGGTACGAAGATGCCCAGCGCCAGCACCAGCACCAGCGCACCGATCAGTACATAGATCAGCGGTTCAATGCGGTCGGCCAGGGTCTTGATGTCGTAATCCACCTCTTCCTCGTAGAAATCGGCGATATAGGTCATCATTTCCTCGAGGTTTCCGGCCTCTTCGCCCACCGCGAACATCTGCATCACCACCGGGGTAAACATGCCGGTGCGCTGGGCTGAACGGGTCAGGGTGTCACCGCGCTCGATGCCCTCGCGCATGCTGGCCACATGATGCCCGATGTAGTCGTTGCCGATGGATCGGGCGATGACGCCCATGCCCTGCACGATGGGCACGCCCGCGCCATAGGCCATGGCGAAGGAGCGGGCGAAGCGCGACAGGTAGGCACGCAGCAGGATACCGCCGAACAGCGGCGCGCGCAGGATGAAGCGGTGCCAGCGGAAACGCCCGGCATCGGTGGAAATCCAGTAGCGAAAACCGATCCATGCCACCACCAGCGCGCCCAGCATCCAGCGCCAGTATTCGGTGAAAAAACGCGAGGTCTCCAGCAACAGCACCGTCTGCCAGGGCAGCTCCAGATGGTTGGCCTCGAAAAAGGCGGCGAACTTGGGGATCACGAACAGATTGACGATGACCATCGCAATGGCAATCGCGGCGATGACAATGCCCGGATAGCGCAGTGCCGCCTTGATGTTCTGGTTCATCTTGCGGTTACGGTCGATGTAGCCGGCCATCTGCGCAAAGGCACGGTCCAGCTGGCCGGTGCTCTCGCCCACCTGGATGATGCTCACATAGAGGTTGGAAAAGACCTTGGGGTGCCGCGCAAAGGCCATCGACAACGGTCGCCCCGATTCCAGCTGGTTGAGCGTGTCTTCCAGCGCGCGCCGAAGCAAGGGGTTGC
>CAZTJP010000410.1:0-1902 GCA_964613895.1 uncultured Thiotrichales bacterium
TTGGGGGTGGTGAATACGGCGACGACTTCCGGTGCGGGAATGCCGTAGAGCATCAGCAGCAGTGGGTTGCTGATTTTTTGCCGGGACAGCTCAAGTTCTTCGGTGTGATTGAGCAGGATGCCGGTGGTCGCCAGCAACACCACAAAAAAAGCGATCAGCAATCCAAAGTAGCGATGCCATTTGATGACGTGTTTCATTGCCGGATTTTTTGATCGAGTAATAGCGCCATGCGCGCCAGTTTTTTCAGTGCCCGGACCGACAGTGTCGCACCGGTGATGCCATCGATATGCTTGTCCAGGCGGTCGTCCTTTCCCAGGCCGGATTGCATGAACTGCCGGGTGAAAAATGGTTGTTCGACTTCCCAGCCCCGGCTTTCACGAAAGGCCAGCACGCGTAGATGGGCAATCTTTCCGTGGTCGATGACAATACCGACGGTGATGGGTTTTTCCTTGCCGATTTCATCCAGCACCCACGCGCTTTTGTGGCCTTGCTGCCAGTATTTGACGCGCAGCTTGGCGTAGGGATGCTGGAGGATCTTTTCGATCTCTTTTTTCAGATCGCCTGTGAGCCAGATGACTTTGGGCTTGGGTGGTTTCGGGAAGGCCTCTTGAATGAACGCGTCGGGTGTCTGGTTGATTCCACGGGCCAATGCGATCGCCCCTGGCAGTCCGAACAGCATGGCCAGGAGCAGGGCAGTGTGGGTAAAGGTGCTTCTGCGGCGCATCAGAACTGGTAACCGATACCGAGATTGAAACCATCCGCATTGCCGGCATCGTCGTTTTGCTGCTGGATATCAGCCTTGATGACGACATTTTCATGCGGCCAGAAATTGATGCCGATATTCTGTTGAGTCTTGTCGAGCCCATCCTTGTTCGACCAGGCATTGTGGCGAGCAAAAACACCGACTTTTGCCGTCATCTTGTATGAGGCTTCGACATAGTAGCCACCTTGCACATCCTTGTTAGCTGCCTTGGCAGCGACGCCATCGATATTCCATTGTGCAAACAGCGCTTTGACGCCAACCGGGCCGCTGTGCCAAATAGCATGGGTTTCGAGCAGCGTTGCTGATTCGACGCCATCGCCTGACTGTTGCGTGATATCGTCCTGGTATTGGGCGGTGGCGGCCAGTTCCAGCCCCGATATGCCGCTATAGCGCAGGCGGCCTGTCAGCGCCAGATTGCTGGCATTGGCTTTGGCGCCCTTTTGTCGGCCACCGCGGATCTTGACCGAGGCGGGATCGACCTCCAGTCCCGATGTCAGCGCCAGATCATAGGCCAGGCCGCTGGCGAAGTGGCCGCCAACCCCGGCGCCCGCTTCCCACCAGGTCGCGGGTATGATGTTTTTCTCCACCGGATTGCGTTCGACCCCATAGAAAGTGGGTGGCTCATGGGTCTCGTTGATGATGCCGACCGGCACCAGAAACAGGCCCGCTTTGGCATGCGTCGTATCGCTTAGATCGAACTCGATGAATGCCTGCTCCAGTTCGAGCTCGCCCGGCTCGCCATCACCGACAAAGCTGTGTTCGACCTCCAGCTCGGAGAAGAAGCGGGTATCGTCGTTGAATTCGTGGTTGACGAAGAGTACGAAGCGATGGAAATCAATCGTCTTCTTGTTACCGGACGGGGTGTCTAGATCGTTGTAGTGCAACTCGCCATAGCCACCCACAGTGGTGCGCGCCGCCCCGCCGGTTTGCTCCACGGCATCGGCAGTAGCGTCGAGCTGTGCTTGCAGCGTCTCTAACTTTGACTCCAGTGCCTCGATACGCATATCGGTGTCGGCGGCGTTGGCGGTGGTCGTCACGGTCAGTGCACAGCCAATGGCGTTGGCCAAAAGGGCTTTCAGGTTCATGCTTGTATGACTCCGGGTAGCTGACAACGGCGCGAATCATACTGATACTCAATA
>CAZTJP010000411.1:0-1875 GCA_964613895.1 uncultured Thiotrichales bacterium
CAAGACAAAATCCCGCTCGGACAATGCGCGCCCTGAATCCGGCCCAGCTAGCCAACTTGCCAGTACAACGCTTCAAACCTCGAACAAACCTGCCGAAACACCCGCCCGGCAACCCACCCCGCCAACCAGCGTAAGCGTTCCTCCGACAGATTCCCCCGGCGATGGCGAAGCAGGCAAACTGTACTGTGACATCGTCCTGGCCACTGCAGCCGGCAATGTCTCAGCCAGCCATGGCGCCCAGCCGACCAACTGGCACAGCCGGCGTCTTTCACGCTATGACCACTTGTTCAAAAAATATACCCGAAAATATTTTGGCGATGATGCCGACTGGCGCTGGTTCAAGGTCCAGGCGTTCGTCGAATCCGGCATGCGCCCAAACGCCATCAGCCGCTCGGGCGCCATTGGGCTGATGCAGATCCTGCCAGCCACTTTTCGTCAGATTCAGAAAATGAACCGTCGATTTCGTGGCAAATCGCTCTGGAACCCGGAATGGAACATCGCCGCAGGCATCTACTATAACCACTTCCTGCTGACACAATGGTCAGACCGCGCAGCGCCACGAAAACGACTACAACTGATGTTCGCCAGCTACAATGCAGGCATCAACCGGGTTGCCCGCAGCATTCCCTCCAGTGAACTGAAGCAAGACGAAGCACTGACGAAATACCCGCGCCTGCCACGGGAAACCCGCCGCTACCTCGAAAAACTGAGCTATCATATGACCCAGCTGCGGGGTGTGGCCTTTCTGCATCCGGATGGCATCTGCCGCCGGTTACTGCCATTCGAACCGCTGCAAAAAACCTCCTATATCTGATGCGCCAGACAAATCATGAGCATTACCCGGCGTCCCAAAGGCCGGGGCGCGCCCAACAATCCGGCCAACCGCTTTCACACCACCATAACCGAACCTTGTGACGATGACTGGACGCCGTCCGATCCGGCGTCCGACCTGAAGACCGAGCGATTCCCAGATGCCAGCCGCACGGTCATCAGCTACAACCGATCACCGGATGTTCCGTTCGATCGCTCCATCAACCCCTACAGAGGCTGTGAACACGGCTGTATCTACTGTTTTGCCCGACCCAGCCACGCCTATCTCGACTGCTCACCGGGGCTGGATTTCGAAACGCACATCTTCTACAAACCTGAAGCGCCCGAACGGTTGAACGAAGAACTGGGCCACAAGAACTACCGCTGCCAACCCATTGCACTGGGCGTCAATACCGACGCCTATCAACCCGTCGAACGCCACCTGGGCATCACCCGACGCATTCTCGAAGTACTCGATCGCTGCCACCATCCGGTGAGCATCATCACCAAGAGCGCCTTGATCGAACGCGATATCGACCTGCTCCGCGCCATGGCCGAGCGAAACCTCTGTCAAGTCATGATCTCAATAACCACCCTCGACCGATCGCTCGCCCGACGCATGGAACCGCGCGCCGCCGCGCCCCAGCGCCGCCTCGAAACACTGGCACGACTGCGAAGCGCCGGTATACCAACGGGTGTCCTGTTGGCGCCCGTGATCCCCATGCTGAACGATCACGAAATCGAAACATTGCTGAGCGCTGCGCATCAGAACGGCGCAATGGAGGCCGGCTATGTCATGATCCGATTGCCTCACGAAGTCGAAACCCTGTTCCGTAACTGGCTGGATATCCACTATCCATTGAAAGCCGCCCGCATCATGAACCGCATACGCGATCTTCACGACGGAAAAACCTACGATGCCCGTTTCGGTCAACGTATGACCGGCAGCGGAATCTACGCAAAACTGATCAAACAACGTTTCGACAAGGCCGTACAACGGCTGGGTTTTACCGGCATGCCAACATTCGACTGTACCGCTTTTCGGCCCGACACGCCGCAGATGTC
>CAZTJP010000412.1:0-1870 GCA_964613895.1 uncultured Thiotrichales bacterium
AATTCGTTGTCACGGTTGGATTCGCGGCTGGCACGTTGTTGCTGTTTGCCAATGTGGTGGCCCGCTATCTGTTCGATACCGGCTTCCAGTGGGTACTGGAAACGGTGCAATACCTGTTCGCCTGGGTGGTGCTGATCGGCGCCGCGCATGGCGTCAAGCCCGGTATTCATCTGGGCATCGATATCGTGACGCGAAAGTTTTCCCCGCCGGTGCGCCGCTGGCTGGCGCTGATGGCATTGACGGTCTGCCTGGCCTTTACGATCCCGGTGTTCTTGCTGTCGGTCGATTACACCTGGAAGGTCTGGGAATGGGGCGATCTGACGCTCGATCTGCAAATTCCGCAATGGATTCCCTATCTTGCCATCCCGGTCGGCCTGTTGTTGATGACCTACCGGCTGTTGCAGGTCGGTGTGGCGATCTGGCGCGGGGAAAGGCTCAGCATCGGGCAAAGTGAGCAGGCCCAGCTTCAGGCGCGAGAGATCGCCGAATGAGCGCGCTGTTTCTCTTTGGCGGGTTGATTCTGCTGCTGTTGCTCGGCGTGCCCATTGCCATCAGCCTGGGATTCACCAGCCTGGCGTTCATCTTTCTCGCCACCGACGACTCGCCAGTCATCGTCGCACAGAAACTGTTCGACACCATGGAACACACGACCTTGCTGGCGATTCCCTTTTTCGTTCTGTCCGCACATTTTCTGACCACTGGCGGCGTATCGCGACGATTGATCGATTTCGCCCGCGCCATGGTCGGCTGGATGCACGGCGGTCTGGCGATGGCGGCGGTGGTCTCGTGCATGTTCTTCGCCGCCATCTCGGGTTCCTCGCCCGCCACGGTGGTGGCGATCGGCTCGATCATGATTCCCGGCATGGTGGAGGCGGGTTATGACAAACGCTTCGCCGTCGGCGCTGTCGCCACCGCAGGCAGCCTCGGCATTCTGATACCGCCGTCGATTCCGATGATCGTCTATGCCGATGCGGTGGAAGTCTCGGTCGGCAAGCTGTTCATCGCTGGTATCCTGCCGGGCGTGTTCATGGGCGTATTGCTGCTGGCTGTGACCTGGATCTATGCCCGCCGCAGCCGGATGCCGCGCGAACCCTGGCGCGGCTGGCGTCATTTGCTGCACGCTTTTCGGCGCGCCTTCTGGGGATTGCTGTTGATCGTCATCGTCGTGGGCGGTATCTACGGCGGCGTCTTCACACCCACCGAGGCGGCCGCGGTCGCCGCCGTCTATTCCGCCTTCATCGCGCTGTTCGTGCATCGTGACATGCGCTTTGGCGAAGTGCCGCAGGTGATGCTGGAGGCCGCCAGGATGACCGCCATGCTGATGTTCATCATCGCCTGCGCGATGATCTTCGCGCATGTGCTGACGGAGCAGCAATTGCCGCAACAACTGGCGCAAAAGGTCATCGATCAGAACCTTGGCATGGGCAGTTTTCTGCTGATGGTCAATGTGATCCTCTGGTTTGCCGGTGATTTCATGGAACCTTCCGCCATCTTGCTGATTCTGGCGCCGTTGTTTCATCCCATTGCCCGCTCGCTGGGCGTCGATCCGATTCATCTCGGCATCATCATGACCACCAATATGGAAGTCGGCATGATCACGCCCCCGGTGGGCCTGAACCTGTATGTGGCGGCAGGGCTGGCCAATATGAGTCTCGGCGCCGTGACCCGCGCCGCCGCGCCCTGGATGCTGGTGCTGATCGTCGCACTGCTGGCGATCACCTATATCCCGTGGCTGAGTCTGTTTCTGGTTTCCCTGCTGTATGGATGACGGGTATAATCGCCGCTCCTGCATCGGTCCCTTCGCGACGACAAGCCGCGAACCCCGCCAGGCCCGGAAGGGAGCAACGGTAGTGGTGGACTCGGGCGCCGG
>CAZTJP010000413.1:0-1851 GCA_964613895.1 uncultured Thiotrichales bacterium
GCAACGGCGACCAATCCGACGATCCATTTCAATAGCGTTCGGGGCATTCTGTGTTCTCTTGTCGTTATACTGGCCCGGGATGATATATCATCATCCAAATATATGTATTGACATATATCATTGTGTTGACCATGGCTGCCAGACGATCGATCCAGCAGGATGTTTCCATATCCGGTTTGGCATATACTGTCGCCATGATCCAGGTAGAGACGATTTTACGGGCGTTGGCCGATGGCACGCGATTGCGGCTGATCAATCTGCTGCTGGCCGAGGAGGAGTTGTGCGTTTGTGAATTGACCGCAGCGCTGGAAATCGTTCAGCCCAAGGTTTCCCGGCATCTGGCGATCTTGCGGGAAACGGGCCTGGTGCTGGATCGTCGCGAAGGGTTGTGGATTCATTACCGCATCCACCCCGACCTGCCGGCCTGGGGCGTTGCGTTGCTCGAGGCGGTGCATCGGGGTTGCCAGGGCAAGCCGCCGTATGCGGAAGATCTGAGGCGGCTATCCCGGGTCGAACCCAGGGCGAAAGCCTCGTGCCAATAGCGGATTGACCTCAACTCGATGGATTCGGCCGTTCGCAATTACCTGCTCGTCACCGGCGGCTACTGGGCTTTCACCATCACCGACGGCGCCATCCGCATGCTGGTGGTGCTGTATTTCCATCTGCTGGGCTATTCGCCGTTCGAAGTGGCGATGCTGTTTCTGTTCTACGAGTTCTTCGGCATCGTCACCAACCTGGTGGGCGGCTGGCTCGGCGCGCGTATCGGCCTGAATCTGACGATGCACATCGGCATGGCGCTGCAGGTAGTGGCGCTGACGATGCTGACCGTGCCGGATGCCTGGCTCTCGGTGACTTATGTCATGTTCGCTCAGGCGCTCTCCGGCATCGCCAAGGATTTGAACAAGATGTCGGCCAAGGCCTCGGTGAAAACCCTGGTTCGGGGCGGTGCCGAGTCGCGGCTGTTCAAGTGGGTGGCCGTTCTCACCGGCTCGAAGAACGCGCTCAAGGGCGGCGGCTTTTTCGTCGGCGCCGCGCTGCTGGAATGGATCGGCTTTCGCGGCGCCTTGCTGTCGCTGGCAGGAATGTTGCTGAGCGTGCTGCTGGTCACCATGATGCTGCTGCCCTCCGGGGTCGGCAAGATGAAATCCAAACCCAAGTTCAGTCAGGTCTTTTCCAAAGTGCCGGCTATCAACTGGTTGTCGGCGGCGCGATTCTTCCTGTTTGGCTCGCGGGATGTGTGGTTCGTGGTGGCGCTGCCGGTGTTTCTCTACGATGTGTTGAAATGGGAGTTCACCCAAGTAGGCGCCTTTCTCGCGCTGTGGGTGATCGGTTACGGCATCGTGCAGGCCAGCGCGCCCAAACTCATCAGTCGCAGCCACCACGGGCGCGGCCCGGGCGGTGCAGACGCACGCCGCTGGGCCTTCATACTGGCAGTCTTTCCCACCGCCATCGCGCTGGGGCTGATGCAAGGCTGGCCGGCAGTCTGGGTGATCGTCCTCGGGCTGATCGCTTTCGGCGTGGTGTTCGCCATCAATTCCGCCGTGCATTCCTATCTGATTCTCGCCTACTCCTCGCATGACAACGTTGCCATGAACGTCGGCTTCTACTACATGGCCAACGCCGGTGGCCGCCTGACCGGCACAGTCCTGTCCGGCTGGGCCTACCAGGTCTGGGGACTGCAAGGCTGCCTCTGGTGGTCCGCCGCCTTCGTGCTGATGGCAGCGCTGCTGTCGTTCGCCCTGCCCGATGTCGCACAGGATTGAACGACGCCAGGGTTCAAGCCTCGACCCGAACCGAGCGACTGCAGCACGACACCCGAACCCAGCCCCCAACCCCCGTCATTCCGGCAGG
>CAZTJP010000414.1:0-1850 GCA_964613895.1 uncultured Thiotrichales bacterium
TGTAAGCGTGGTGTTTCTGCTGCCGAGGCAGTGAAGTAATTGCCACGGTTACGGTGGTTGGATTTCCTGCGTGGCGTCTGGCGTGGCATCGGCCAGTTCGAACTCGTGCGCGGGCAAGGCTTCCAGTTCGATTTCCTGCTGACGGCGCATCCAGCTTTCGATAGTGTCTTCGTCGATGCCCTGCACCCGCAGCGTCGCGGCCGCCAGATCCACGCCGGTCGGGAAGGTCTGCTGAACGACGGCTTGCATGCCGAGGCTGTCGAAGCGCCGTTTGTCTTCGGCCGTCTTGACGGCGACCAGTTGCCTCAGCCGCGGGTAGCGTCGCGCAACGATCGGCGAGAGCGTGCGGGCGATGGCGTAGTTGGCGAAAGTGATCGCCAGTGTATCGGCATGGGCGACCTTGATCGTTTCCATCAGCCGCAGATCGGTGGCGTCACCAAAGGCGACTTCATAGCCGTCCGCACTGGCCTGAACGAAACGGTCGTGATCGGATTCGATGGCGCGCCAGGCAATGTTGTGCGAATTGAGTGCATCGGCGACCCGCTGGCCGGTTTCACCCATGCCGATGATGATGACCGGCGTATCCGAAGGCTGCGCCGTGGCTGGCTGCTGACGGCTGCTGCGCCAGTCCTTGTCGGCCAGCCAGTTGGCGAAACGGTGGCCGATGTTGACCATCACCGGCGTCAGCGCCATGCTGGCGGCGATGGCTGGGATGAGAATGGCCTCCGCATTTCCGAGCGCGGCGTGCACGGCGGGCAGGGCGAAAATGACGAAGGCGAATTCGCTGCCCTGTGACAGCAGCATGGCCATTTGCAACGCGCTCTGGCTGGAGGAATGCAGCACCCGCGCGACGATGAAGGTCAGCAGGGACTTGACCAGCACCAGCGTCAGCGCGATCAGCAGGATCACCGGCCAGCGTTCGAGCAGGACGCCGACATCCAGCATCATGCCCACCGTGATGAAGAAGAAACCCAACAGCAGCCCGCGAAATGGCCGGGTTTCGGTCTGCACCAGATGCCGGTAGGGGGTTTCGCCGATGGCCATACCGGCCAGGAAGGCGCCCAGCGTCAGCGACAGTTCCAGTAACCCGGTGGCGGCCGCTGCCGCCAGCACGATGAACAGCACCACGGCGGTGAACAGCTCTTCGTCACGGGATCGGGCGATCAGATGGAACAGGGGGCTGACAACGTAGCGCCCGGCCAGTACCGCAATGCCGAGCGCCAGCATGGCCTTGACGGCGGCGAAACCGATGGCTTCGCCCGGTGAGATGCCTTCCATGCCGATGGCGCCGGCGAGGATCAGCAGAAAGATGGCGCTGATGTCCTGAAAGATCAGCACGGCAGTGGTGGAGGCGCCCACCGGCGAATGTTGCTGGTGCGCATCCGACATCGTCCGGACTGCAACGGCCGTGGATGACAGCGCCAGCGACGCCCCAACGATCAGCGACACCGCCAGCGGGAAGCCCAGCGCCATTGCCATGCCGCCGAATACCAGCGTGGTCAGCAGTACCTGGGCGGGTCCCAACCCCAGAATATCCCGCCGCGCATCCCACAGATGCGCCAGCGAAAAATGCAGGCCGATGTCGAACAGCAGGAAGACCACGCCAAGATCGGACAGCAGATGGGTGGTGCGGCTTTCTTCGATCAACCCGGCGCCATGCGGCCCGATGGCGATGCCGACCACCAGAAAGCCCACGATCGGGCTCAGCCGCAAGGGTGCCGACAGCACAATGGCCAGCACGCCGGCGAGCAGCAGGATCAGGGCGGGGAGCAGGGCAACGATTTCTTCCATGTGTGTCTGGTGATGTCCGGGGTCAAAAATGCGCTCTAACATATCATTCTTTTGGGTGT
>CAZTJP010000415.1:0-1849 GCA_964613895.1 uncultured Thiotrichales bacterium
GCGATCTACTGGATGAATTCCATTTCGACGCCAGCCACCTTGACCACGTCATGAGGCTTGAGGGGGTGGCCGCCATTCGGTACCGGCGAGCCGTTGAGCAGGGTTTCGCGCTGATCTTCACCGCCATCGACGTGTAAACAGTAGTATTGGTCACCCCGGCGGGTGATGGCGGCAACATGCTCGCCCGTCTTGCCAAGGGTCACCATGCCACCATTGATCTGGATGGGCTGCTTGTCCGGCTGTCCCTTGATGACCAGTTTTGCCGCTGGTTGGCCGCTGTTTTCCGGATTGTCGCTGGCCGCGCTTTGCTCGTCGGACAGCTCGAATTTCAGGTTGTGGGCGCCGATGGTCATGACATCGCCGTCATGCAGTGGTGCCTGTGTGATCTCTTCAGTATTGACGAACGTGTGGTTGGTGCTGTTGAGATCTTCGACGAAGAACTCATCGCCCACGCGAACAACACGGGCGTGAAAGCCGCTCACGGACATGCAGTCGATGAAAATGTCATTGTCCTCGTGCCGCCCGATCGTTACCACATCGGTTTCGATGGGATAAGTGTCTACGACTTCGCCGTCCGTAGAGAGAATAAGCTGTGCCATGTCACATACCTTGGTTTGAATTGAAGTCCATCTTCTGCCCGGTGTTTCTGGTCTGATCGGCATCCGGGAAGGGTATATCGTCATCACCGTCCCGTGTGGCCGTATTGAAGCAGTGTTGGGCTTACAACTGCTAACTACTGGTTCACAAAGTAATCAGATATTTTCTCATACCAAGTCATTGGTGGGGCCGGGAAAGGCGCTTCGGCCCTGGCCAGTATCACCGAGACGTTGTCGCGACCGCCGGCTTCGAGCGCGCGTTCCACCAGGTTGTCGGCGATCGGCTGCAATCCCGGGCCCTCATTCTCGATCGCGGCAAGAATTTCGCGGTCTTCGATCATATCGTTGAGGCCATCGGAACAGAGCAGATAAAGGTCACCGGTTTCAACCATCAGTTCCTGAACGTCGATGGCCACATCCGTATCCACGCCCAGGGCGCGGGTCACCAGATTCTTGTTGAGACTTTCCCGTGCTTCTTCCTCGCTGTAGAGCCCGCGGTCGATCAACTCCTGCAGCAGGGTGTGATCCTTGGTGATCGTTTCCAGTTTTCCCTGCCGATAGCGGTACATTCGGGAATCGCCAACATGTACCACGGCAATCCGGTTGTCATAGAAGACGCCCAGCACGATTGTCGTTCCCATGCCACGGTACTGTGGCTGGGCATCCGAGGCTTTGATGATCTCGGCATTGGCCCGTTGGACTGCGTCACGCGCGACGATGGCTTCGAGTCCGATACCGGTGTGCTTGTCTCGCGCCCCGGGGCGAAGTTTTGGCAAGTGTTCATGCAGATGGTTGAGCACCGTGTTGGTGGCAATCGCGCTGGCCACTTCGCCGCCGCGATAGCCGCCCATGCCGTCGGCGAGCACGACCGCACCCAGCTCGATTTCTTCGCCGATCTTGTCTTCGTTGTGATCACGGACCTTGCCTGGGTCGGTTTTGCCCGCGATGTCGAGCTTATCGGTAAGGTCCATGTCGGCGTGCCTGAGCCATGGGTACGGGGAGATCCACTACAGCGCGTTGGGTAGAGCGATCGGAGTGGGGTGAATGCCGGGTTGAATCATACTTTCCTTAGTGTGCGGTCAAAAGTCTGTGGGGCAAGGGACTGTGACGCGACGGCGCCTTGTGATGCCGGTCGACCGTAGCGGGTAAGCGGTTGAATTCTACTCGATATCAATCGGATGGAACAGTGTCGTTGCGTGATCCCTTTCGCAATCGGATCGGAAAGACCGCATGCGCCGCAGGGTCGTGGAAGG
>CAZTJP010000416.1:0-1847 GCA_964613895.1 uncultured Thiotrichales bacterium
GCGGTCAGCCCCTTGCGGCGAGCGCTGGGCAGAAAAATCTCTTCATCGATATCGCCGTTGTGAACCGTGGTCATCTTCAGCGAGACCCGGTAACGCTTGCGGTTGTCTCCGTTGACCGGGAACAGCGTTTTGAATTGCAAGCGGAAACGGTTTTTTTTCAGTGCCTCCCGAATCTGTGCGGCCCAGTTGGCATCGATACTGGCAATGGCCGATGCTTGCGGATCGGTGGCGGGCGTCTCGGGTGCTGGTACGTCATTCGGCTCGGGTGTTTCGAGCACTTTTTCGGCAGAGGACTTCGAGATCTCCGGTGACTCGTCACGATCGCCCTCGTGGATGAATTCAGCCGCGCGGGACAGCGCCTCGTAGGCGTGGCTGTTCGTCAGCAGGGCGCAGCCAGCGGCAAAATGGCAGGCAACGGGCTGGCCATCGAGCGAGAACTGGCGAGCGTTGAGCGCATCCACCAGCCGGGTAGTGAATGTCTTCAGTGATTCCAGGTCCGTGCAACGGATCAACAGACCGAAAGTGGACTGGTCGTAGCGGCAGACCAGGTCGTCGACGGACAACAGTGACTTGATTTCGCGCCCGGCTTCGGCATAGACCTTGTCCGCGGCGGACAACCGGGAGGCGGATGCGATATCGTCGAAGTTTTCCAGTGACACGAGAATCACTGCCTGTTGACCGCCTTCGCCTGCTTGTGATGACGCCGCTTGTCGCTCGAGCTGGTGGATGAAATGCGTGCGGCTGAAAAGCCCGCTGGCGATGTCGAACAGCATCAGGTGGTTGAGATGGCGGGCAATCTCATTGTCTTCGGTTTGTTGGCGCCGGGACAGCGTGACCTGAACGCAGGGCAGTCCATCGAATGTCACCGGTACGCATTTGAGTTGCCAGGTCTCATCGTCGAGCTGGACTTCCAGTGGGTCGGGCGGCTGCGACGGATCACGTGCCTTGAGCAGAGGGCGGATTTGCTCATGCTGTTCGGCAGGCAGCAGATCCATCAGTGGCACGCCGCTCAGGTCGTCTTCAGGGGATAGCTGGAACAGCTCGAACCAGGCGGGATTGGCGAACATGTGGATGCCGTCATGGACATAGGCCAGCGGCTGCTCGAAGTCGTTCACCAGTTGTCGATAGCGCGTTTCCAGTTCGGCGTAGGAACTTTTCAGCTTGGCAGATTCCCGCCGAATGGCGAGGTTGTTCATTTCGCGCTCGATGACCCGGACGAGGTGCGCCGGGTTGTCTTTGTCCACATGATCGGCGGCGCCCAGTTGCAGGCAGTCCGTGATCCGCTTGGGATTGGTTTCACCGATGCAGATGACTGGCGGTGGCAAACGGGTTTGTTGCACCTGGTGCAGAATTTCGTCGAGCGGTCCGAAGGCGTTGGGCAGGAACAGCAGTACCAGGTCGATGGGCCGGGGGCTCGACAAACGGGATTCGAGTGATGCGGCATCGGCAATCCGGTCGATATCGGGAGAGAAACCGGCGACAGCAAGAATATTACCGATTTCATCTGCCTGATCGTTCTGGTCACAGATCAGGATTACGCGCAGCTGTTTGATCATCCGCGCACTCCTGGCCCGGATTTCTCACAGGATCGCGTAGCGAGGCCGCTCAAGGTGGTGTGATGGCTGGCGTTCGCGACCGAGGGCCGCGCAGGCGTAGTCGACACTACGTCGAGCAGCCCGACCGAGTGAACGCCTGTCAGCGCGCCGCATTGGGCGGCAGCAGCCGTGACCCTGTGAGAAATGCGGGCTAGCCTGGGAGCAAAGTGGGCTGCCCCGGCCTCAGCAGCGGAGATCCGGCGGGCAATCCGGGGCAGGTCGGTTTCTGGGCTGTAGCTGTCCATGCAAGCA
>CAZTJP010000417.1:0-1827 GCA_964613895.1 uncultured Thiotrichales bacterium
GTTAACCCTGTGAGAAATGCGGGCTGGGCCTCACTATTCGACAAGCACGCACTCTGGTAGGCTCGACAGCATGATGCCCGCGCCGAGTTCGGCGACTGCGCCGAAGCCTTCCGGAACCGCATCTGGCCGGAGGAGCATCGAGCTGGAGTCAGCCGCACAATCGACACCGGGCCAACCCGACAACGAGTCATGATCGCCATGAGCCGAACCATCCACAACGCCCCTTCTTGCGCCGATGACCACGAACCCGGCGTGCTCAGTGTTACCGATGCCCGCGCACGGCTGCTGGAAAAGATAACGCCAGTCACTGGCGCCGAACGCCTGGCGCTGCGCGATGGGCTGGACCGGGTGCTGGCCGCGCCGGTCATCTCGCCCATCGACGTTCCGGGCCACACCAACTCCGCCATGGATGGCTTTGCCTTGCGTTTCGAAGACCTGGCGCCCGACGATTTCACCGAATTGCAGCTGATCGGTGCGGCGCTGGCTGGTCAGCCCTTCGATGGCGCGGTCGGCAAGGGACAATGCATCCGCATCATGACCGGCGCGCCGATGCCGCCGGGCGCCGATACCGTGGTCATGCAGGAACGCGCCCGCGAGCATGGCGACACCATTGTCATCGGCACCGGAAACCGGGCCGGGCAAAACGTCCGTCAGGCTGGAGAAGACCTCGCTCGCGGCCAGCCCGCGCTGCCCGCTGGCAAACGTCTCTCCGCCGCCGATCTGGGCCTGCTCGCCTCGCTTGGTCAGGCCGAGATCAGCGTTATACGCCGCCCCAATGTCGCTTTTTTCTCCACCGGCGATGAGCTGCGTGGACTGGGCGAAGTCCTTGGTGAAGGCGATGTTTACGACAGCAACCGCTACACCCTGTATGGCATGCTCAGCCGTGCCGGTATGGCGTTGCGTGACCTTGGCGTGATTCCGGACGACCCGGAGCAACTGCGCGCCGCATTCAGGGAGGCCAGCGCCCACGCCGATGTGGTGATCACCTCCGGCGGCGTCTCGGTGGGTGAAGCCGACTACACCAAACAGATTCTCGACGAGCTGGGCGAGATCAGCTTCTGGAAAATCGCCATGAAACCCGGCCGACCGCTCACCTTCGGCCGAATCGGCAATGCCTGGTTCTTTGGGCTGCCCGGCAACCCCGTCGCCGTCATGGTCACCTTCTACCAGTTCGTACTGCCGGCGCTGCGCCACCTCGCCGGGGAAACCGGCTGGCGGCCGCTGATCCTTTCCGCCCGGCTCGAGACCCCGCTGCGCAAACGACCGGGCCGTGCGGAATTTGCGCGCGGCATCCTCAGCACCAGCGATGACGGTCAACTCCAGGTTCGCAGCACCGGCGCGCAAGGCTCCGGCATCCTGCGCTCCATGAGCGAGGGTAACTGCTTCATCTTGCTGAACGAAAAGCAGGGCAACCTCGATGCCGGCGATACCGTCCAGGTCCAGCCGTTCGCCGCCTTCGTCTGAAAGCCGGTTGCGAGCCATGTTCATCGACCAGCGCCTGAGCATTCCCGATCACGAGATCGAATTCACCGCCATTCGCGCTCGGGGCCCGGGCGGCCAAAACGTCAACAAAGTGTCCAGCGCCGTCCAGCTGCGCTTCGATATCCGCGCCTCCAGCCTGCCGGAAGACCTCAAACGACGGCTGCTGATGCTGCATGACCAGCGCATCAGCCGCGCCGGCGTCATCACCATCAAGGCCCAGCAACACCGCAGCCAGCAGCTCAACCGTCAGGCCGCGCTGGAACGGCTGGCCGACCTCATCCGGCGGGCCGGCAAGAACCAGAAGCCGCGCATCCCCACCCGCCCAACCCGCGCCGCGCGAGAACG
>CAZTJP010000418.1:0-1825 GCA_964613895.1 uncultured Thiotrichales bacterium
GAAGGCCAGGGTCCGGAACATTCCTCGGCACGGCTGGAGCGCTATCTGCAACTCTGCGCCCAGCACAATATGCAGGTCTGCGTACCCACCACGCCGGCGCAGATCTTCCACCTGCTGCGCCGCCAGATGTTGCGCCAGTATCGCAAGCCACTGATCGTTCTGACACCCAAGAGCCTGCTGCGGCATCCGTTGGCGGTCAATCCCGCCGATGACCTGATCAACGGCCGTTTCGAGACCGTGATCGATGAAATCGACCCCATCGACAAAGCGCGGGTTTCCCGCGTCATCCTGTGTACCGGCAAGGTCTACTATGATCTGCTCGAGAAACGCAGGCTGGAGAAGATCGAGGATGTCGCCATCATCCGTATCGAGCAGCTGTACCCGTTCCCCCAAGATCGACTCCGGGCTGTGATCCGCCCCTACAAAGGCGCCGCCGACTACATCTGGTGCCAGGAAGAACCACTCAATCAAGGCGCCTGGTACAACCAGCAGCACCACTTGTTCCACGCACTGGCGCCGGATGTGGCGTTGCAAGCCGTTTCGCGACCAGCCTCCGCTTCACCCGCTGTCGGCAACCTGCGCGTGCATCGCGAAGAACAGCAGGAACTCGTCTCCACCGCACTGGGAATCACCTCATGAGCATCGACATCAAAACACCCCAATTGCCTGAATCGGTCAATGATGCCACCGTCATCACCTGGCACAAACAACCGGGTGACACCGTTCACGAAGACGAAAACCTGGTTGATCTGGAAACCGACAAGGTGGTGCTCGAAGTCCCGTCGCCAGCCAGGGGCGTGCTCGAACGCATTCAGCAACCGGAGGGCGCAAAAGTCACCTCCGGCGCTGTGCTCGGCACGCTGGATACCGAGATCGGTGCCAAGGAAACACCGGCGCCAGCGGCGGAACAACCCGTACCGGGAAAGTCCTCAACCACACACAGTGACCCGGCATCGACATCGCCAGCTCAGGAAACGCCCTTCGCTTCCCCCTCGGTTCGGCAAAAACTCCACGAGAACGCGCTGACGGAACAGGATGTGACGCCTACCGGCGACAAAGGCCATATCACCACCGATGACGTGATGCGGGAGTTGGCCACCCGTCCCCAGTCCAGTGATCTGATCGGCGGGCGCGAGGAACGACGGGTACCGATGACCCGGCTACGCGCGCGGATGGCGGAACGTTTGACCCAGGCGCAACAAACGACGGCGACGCTGACCACCTTCAACGAAATCGACATGCAAGCCGTGATGGATCTGCGCAATCGCTACAAGGCGGTTTTCGAACAGACCCACCAGGTCCGGCTGGGATTCATGTCGTTTTTCATTCGCGCCGTTTGTGAAGCGCTGAAAAGATTTCCGGATGTGAACGCCTCGGTGGATGGGACGGATATCATCTACCACGGTTATTTCGATATCGGCGTTGCGGTGTCCTCGGATCGCGGACTGGTCGTACCCATCATCCGCGACGCGGATCAACTCAGCACTGCCGAGATCGAACAACAGATCGTGGCATTGTCGAAAAAGGCACGCAGTGGAAAGCTGACGATGGACGATCTCACCGGCGGTACGTTCACCGTTTCCAACGGCGGCGTATTCGGCTCGATGCTATCGACCCCCATCATCAATCCGCCCCAGGCCGGAATTCTCGGCATGCACAAGATCGAAAAACGCCCGGTGGTGGTCGATGACAGCATCGTCATCCGCCCGGTGATGTATGTAGCGTTGTCCTATGACCATCGGCTGATCGACGGCAAGACCGCCGTGCAGTTTCTGGTCACGGTCAAGCAATTGATCGAGGATCCCGGCCGGTTGCTGCTGGGCGT
>CAZTJP010000419.1:0-1824 GCA_964613895.1 uncultured Thiotrichales bacterium
GTATAACCCCGATCAGGCAGACACGGACGGCGATGGCATCGGCGATGCCTGTGACAACTGCCCGCGTGATGCCAACCCCGACCAGGGAGATAGCGACAACGACGGGGTCGGTAACGCCTGCGACCTGATTCGCGACGAGGTCATCAGTTTCCGTGACGATTTCGACTGGAGCCATATTTTGATCCATGACGGTGACGGCGGTAACGGCAGTGGCGACAACGGCGGCACCCCGGATCTACCCGGCGGCCATACCGGCGTGGTCATCAACCCGGACATCAGTCTGGAAAAAGTGGAAGTCCCCGGTTTCGTGCTCGACGGGGGGTACCTCGACCTCAAAGGCAAGCGCATGGTCGTTGATGGCGATCTGCGTATCGCCAACGGCCGACTGGTGCTCAACGGTGGCACGCTGACGGTCAAAGGCAGTTTGCTGCTCGAAAGCGACGTGCGGGGAGCCGACGGTTCCTACGCCGCCGATGCCCTGTTGGTGATGACGAATCCCAAGGACCGGCTGATCGTGGAAAAAGACGTGGTCATCAATGCCCATCAGTCCAGCGAGAAGTACCTCACTGCCGGCACGATGGATATCAAAGGCCATTTCATGCAGCTGGCTACCTCGAAGAAATCACCGGAGACGGCCAAACATAATTTTGCGCCATCGGATAAGCATCAGGTAATCCTGTCGGGAGATGGTGAGCAGCATGTCTACTTTGCTGCTGCGGGCGAAAACCAATCCCGCTTCAATGACCTTGCATTGCAGAACAAGGGAGAAGTGGTCTTCGACAGTGATACGGTTGTCAAAGGCAGCTTTGAGGACAATGGCAATCGCTATCGCAAAAAGGAAGGCGTCGATGCACCGGGGAATGCCGGGGGTTCAGCGCCAACCAAGTCAGGTGGTGGCGGCACAATGGGAGTTTCTCTGCTGTTACTGCTTTGGGGGGCCGCAGGGCGTCGCCGTCGCTACCAGTCGACGTGAGTTATCGACGGAACAAACCAATATCTGTCATTTGATGTGTTGGTCAGCGGGCTCCCAGTGAGCCCGCGTCTTTTTCCATGTTCGACCGGATATTGATGAGCCGCTCCACGTGGAAGCAGTTTTATTCTGCAAACATTGGGTTTTCCTGGCAAAGATCAATTGAAATCCTGGCCGGCTGGCGGATAATCGTTCTTGATTCCGAATATTTCTGGCACGGCTCCACATGAAAAAAGACAAACAATTCCGTCACACCAAGATCATCGCCACCATTGGTCCAGCCTGTAATGAGGTGGAAACACTCAAGCGCATGATTGTGGCGGGGATGAATGTGGCCCGCCTGAATCTTTCCCATGGGACATACGAGCAACATGCCAAGACCATCGAACGGGTGCGGCAGGCGGCGAGGGAGGTCGGCAGCCGGGTGGCGATCATGATCGACACGCGGGGTATCGAGATTCGCACCGGGCCCTTGAGTACCAGTTCGGTGGAGTTGCTACGCGGGGCTTCGTTTGTATTGCGCACCGATGGGACGCCGGGCGATGAACAGGGCGTGTCGGTTTCGTATACGAAGCTGCCGGATGAGGTGAGCCGCGGTGAAATGATCCTGCTGGATGATGGCGCGATCGAGCTGGAGGCCGAGTCCGTCAGGCCGGGTGAGATAGCCTGCCGCGTCGTTCATGGTGGCTTGCTGAAGGCGAACAAGGGGGTCAATCTGCCGAATACCCGTTTGTCGATGACGGCTGTAGGCCCTGAAAATCGTGACGATGTGATGGCCGAACTGGGATTCGCGGTCAACAACGATGTGGACTATATCGCTGCCTCCTTCATTCAGAGTGCTGACGATATCGAAC
>CAZTJP010000420.1:0-1788 GCA_964613895.1 uncultured Thiotrichales bacterium
ACGAACACATTGGCGACATCATCACCCATGACGCACAACACATTGCGCACCGGCCCTTCCAGTCCGACATCACGCAACAGCTCATCGCTCTCCGCATTGCCGAGAATGGCCAGATGGCCGCGCCGCGCAGCATCCTGCACCCGCTCGGGATCTTTCTCGATGATCACCAGCGGTGTACCGGAGCGCGCCAACTGATCGGCCACCACCTCGCCGACTCGCCCGTACCCGCATACCACGGTGTACTGGTGCAGCCGGTCAAGCTCACTCAGCACCCGACGCTGGCGCAGTTCCGGCAGGCGCTCCTGAAAGGCCGATACGACGATCGATGTGGCGAAACTCAGCACCCCGATTCCGGACAGGATCAGCACCATGGTAACGATCCGGCCTTCCGGGGTATGCGGTGTGATATCGCCATAACCGACGGTAGAGAGTGTCACGAACGACCAGTAGATGGCGTCGAAGAACGAATGAAACGCGGTATCTTCGGTATCCGCTTCGAAGACATAGACCGCGCTGCTGGCACCCAGCAACACGAAGCTCATGAAGATCGCCAGCGTATAGAATTCGAAACGCTTCTCCGCCAGCATCTGAGCCATGGCCGAAGCGCTGCGTGAATAACGAAAAATCTTGAACAACCGAAACAGCAGAAAGATGCGCAGCAACCGGATCGAACGATAACTGGGCAGAATCGCCAGCAGATCGATGATCGCCGCCGGGGAGCGCACATAGGACCATTTGTCGCGCAGCAGACGACGGATCACGACACCATTGCGCATCGGCACTTCGAGCAAACGGCTGCGCTCGTACTCTTCCAGCACGACACGATGGATATCGCTGGATACCCAGAAACGGGCGAGATATTCGATGATGAATACCGAGACCGCGAAATATTCGAAGTCTTCCACCCAGTCGGGCAACACGTAGGCCACGTCGTTGATCAGCACCGCCACACTGGCCAGCACCAGTACGATCATGAACAGATCGAAATAGCGCTTCTGGGGTGCGCGTTCATTTTCCAGCAGATCACGGCAAAAGCGTTTGACCCGCTGGTAGCGTGGATTACCATCCAGATACAGGCTCCACCGAACCAGACGATCCATGAACCACTTGAGCGGTCGATGCCTCATGAATCATTCATCCCGACGCAGCGCCTGGCCAAACCGATCCCCGAGAGAAATTTCATCGTACAATAACAATATCCCATATCTATTTGATTATCATACACAAAAATATTTCTCTCCGTTATATGGAAAACAGGCTCGACAGTTGATCCGCCGGCTATATCCGTTTATCAGCAGATACTGTTAAACGCCGCTCCCACCCCCTACACTCTGCCTCGTCAACGGATGACATTCGAGCCTTATCGATGACAGGGACGTCATTTTCTCGAACCGGCACTGCCGGTAACAAGAAGAAAAATCGTCCGACATCCGTTTCACCCCGAAGCGCCGCGTTGGACCCACAATAACAACAAGTCGGAAAGCCCTGGCTTCCACACCCCGACCGGACTTTTCGGGCAACCACCAAACCCAAGACCGGACGAACATTCGGAGGGAGATTGATCATGCGTTCCAAAAGAACGTTGTACTATTCGATGCTGACTGTACTGGCGATCAATACCTGGTTCATTGGTTTCATGCTTGCCAGAGCTACGATCGGCTGACCACATTGCTCACCAACCCACCGTCCGCACTGCCCGTGCGGCGCTGACGTGATTCACTTGGTTCGGCTGTCGAGCGATTCGATGGCCGCGACCAGCGCCTCTCCATCCAGCGGCAACCGCAAACA
>CAZTJP010000421.1:0-1764 GCA_964613895.1 uncultured Thiotrichales bacterium
ACCACCTTGAGCGGTCTCGCTACGCGACCCTGTGAGAAATCCGGGCTAGGGTCATTCGATTTGAAAATGTCGCCGGGAGGTATCGTCGATCTCGAATTTGTGGTGCAATATCTCGTCCTTGCCCATGCGGCGGCTCATCCCGGGCTGACCCGTTGGAGCGACAATGTGCGCATACTGGGCGCGCTGGCGGAGGCCGGTGTACTCGAGGCGTCGCTGGCGGCGGAATTGGCCGAGGCCTATCGCCGTCTGCGTGATGAAATGCACAAACGCAAGCTCAACGATTTGCCAGCGATCGTCGAGCCCGGCAAGCTGGAAACGGAACGCCGGTTGGTGCGTGATTGCTGGCAGCGGTTTCTCGGCTCGGATTCCGACTGAGGTGGTTCTTTTTCGACGGGAGTGGTTCTATGTCAATGGACAATCGGGATGGGGAAATCTGGCTGGATGGCGAATTCGTGCCCTGGCGCGAGGCCAAGGTGCATGTGCTGACCCATACGCTGCATTACGGCATGGGTGTTTTCGAAGGGGTGCGCGCCTACAAGGCCGAGCAGGGTACCTCAATCTTCCGCTTGCAGGAACATACCACCCGGTTGCTGAATTCGGCCCGGATCATGAATATGCCGGCGCCGTTCGATCGCGAGACACTCAACCGGGCGCAGCTCGAGGCAGTGCGGCGCAACGGGCTGGAGACGGCCTATCTGCGGCCGATGTTCTTCTACGGCTCGGAAGGCATGGGGCTGCGCGCCGACAATCTCAAGGTGCATGCCATGGTCGCCGCCTGGGAATGGGGCGCCTATCTGGGCGCGGAAAACATGGAAAAAGGCATTCGCATCAAGACTTCGTCGTACACGCGGCACCATGTCAATATCAGCATGTGCAAGGCCAAGGCGAACGGCCACTACATCAATTCCATGCTGGCGCTGCAAGAGGCGGTGACCGATGGCTACGACGAGGCGTTGTTGCTGGATGTCGAAGGCTATGTGGCCGAGGGCAGCGGCGAGAATATCTTCATCGTGCGCGACGGCGTGCTGTTCACGCCCGATCTGACTTCGGCGCTGGATGGCATCACCCGCAATACGATCTTTCAGCTGGCGGCCGGGCTGGGGCTGGAGATTCGTGAAAAACGGATCACTCGCGATGAGGTCTATATTGCTGACGAGGCCTTTTTCACCGGCACCGCGGCCGAAGTGACGCCGATTCGTGAAGTGGACAACCGCACCATCGGTTCCGGCGCCCGCGGCCCGATCACCGAGCAATTGCAGTCACTGTATTTCGACGCTGTGCATGGCCGGCTGGAACAGCATCGTGAATGGCTGACGCCGGTGGCCGGTTGAACGCCGGTCGGCTACCAGTGATAACCCACGCCCAATGAGGCCACCGCGGTTCCGCCACCTTTCTGGCTGGCGTGACCGATTTCGAGCAGCCCGTCCCAGCGGGTGTTGATGTTGAAATCGACATAGCCGGTGGCCAGGTCCAGATCCTCATCGGTCAGCGCCGAGGTGGAGCGGTCGAACCGCAGGCCGATATCCGATTGCTGCAATGGCACACGGTAGTCGAAAGACAGGCGCTGTTTCTCCAACGTCAGCAGCAGGTCGAGCGCCGAGGCGGGCACTCGCCGGAAGCGGTGATCGAGCAAGCGGCCAAGGCGTTTGAGATCCTGCGAATAGTCATAGCGCGTCAGGCCAACGGAAAAGTCCGTGATGCGCACCGTGGCGCCCAGCGACGTGGCGTGTGTGGAGCGTGATCCGTTGGGCAGCGACAGTTTGA
>CAZTJP010000422.1:0-1762 GCA_964613895.1 uncultured Thiotrichales bacterium
CATCCGGACGGGTGATGGCTTCGTCCAGTTGCTGGCGCCAGCGGGCGGTTTTTTCCTGGCTTGCGATTCGGGTTATCATTGGCGCCCGATCATACCCTACCGGAAGCACGACCGAATATGGCCAATTACAGCACCAACGAGTTTCGCAGCGGCTTGAAAATCATGCTCGATGGCGACCCCTACAATATTGTCGAGAATGAGTTCGTCAAACCTGGTAAGGGGCAGGCGTTCAATCGCGTCAAGGTGCGCAATCTCAAGACTGGCCGGGTGGTCGAGAAAACATTCAAGTCCGGTGAAACGGTCGAGGCGGCCGATGTCGTCGATGTCGATATGCAGTATCTGTATAACGACGGCGAGTTCTGGTATTTCATGGACCCGGAAACCTTCGAACAGGTCGGTGCCAGCAAGACGGCGGTGGCCGATTCCTATCTCTATCTCAAGGATCAGGATATCTGCTTGGTGACCTTGTGGGACGGCTCGCCGTTGAGCGTGCAGGCGCCCAATCACGTCGAGTTGCGCGTGACCGAGTGCGAACCCGGTGTGCGGGGCGATACCGCTCAAGGCGCGACCAAGCCGGCGACGGTCGAAACCGGCGCTACCGTCAAGGTACCGCTGTTCATCGAGGAAGGCGATGTGATCAAGATTGATACCCGCAGCGGTGAATACCTTTCCCGGGTCAAGGAATAGCCTGCCCACCGTTCACGCATTGCAGGGCGTTGTCGCATTCCGTTGATTCCGGTTCGAGCGACTGGCAACCGACCGCGACGCGGGACATGGCCAGTCGCCGGGCGGCACTGCTGAAAGCGGTACGCACATTTTTCGAGCAGCGGGATGTGCTTGAAGTGGAAACTCCGCAGTTGTCCCGGGCCGCGATCAGCGATCCTGCCATCCAGAGCCTGTGCACACGTCTGGCCGGGCAGGACTACTACCTCCATACCTCTCCGGAACTGCCGATGAAGCGTTTGCTGGCGGCCGGATGGGGCGATATCTACCAAATTTGCAAGGTTTTCCGCGCCGGTGAAAGTGGCCGTTACCACAGCCCCGAGTTCACGTTGCTGGAGTGGTACCGGGTTGGTTGGGACGATGCGCAGCTGAGGCGTGAAACCGTGGCGCTGATCCAGGCACTCGCCGAGCGGACGCTGGCCGTCAGGGAATGGCGATATGCCGAAGCATTTGCGGCGGTTCTGGGGATCGATGCACTGACAGCGCCTGTCGCCCAGTTGCAGCAAGTTGCGCAGCAACGGGGCGTGGCGCCGGAAGGTGAAATGGCTCGCGATGCCTGGCTCGATCTATTGTTTTCCACGGTGGTGGCGCCCGGGTTTCCCGATGACCAGTTGGTGGTCATTACTGATTATCCTGCATCCCAGGCGGCGTTGGCACGCCTCAATCCCGATGGTCGGACGGCGGCCCGTTTCGAAATTTTCTGGGGTTCGCTGGAACTGGCGAATGGCTATTTCGAGCTGTGCGATCCTTTCGAACAGCGCCGGCGCTTCGAAGTGGATCAGGTGCGACGCGAAGCCGAGGGGTTGCCGCTGGCGCCACTCGATGAGTCATTTCTGGCAGCGCTGGAAGCAGGCATGCCCGATTGCGCCGGTGTGGCGTTGGGGCTGGATCGGTTGCTGATGAAGATCACCGGCGCCGATTGCATCGACGAGGTACTCAGCTTTTCGCTGAGGTAGGCATCACCCCCGTTCAGCCAGTGGCACATAGTCACGCCGGGCATGGCCGGTATAGAGCTGCCGTGGCCGGCCGATGCGTTGCT
>CAZTJP010000423.1:0-1752 GCA_964613895.1 uncultured Thiotrichales bacterium
GGCCAGATCCGCCTTGAGATCGTCGATGTGTTCCAGCCCCACCGAGATACGAATCAGACCATCGCTGATACCAGCCGCCTGGCGCTGTTCCGGTGTCAGCCGTCCGTGAGTCGTTGTGGCGGGATGCGTCACCGTGGTTTTGGTGTCCCCCAGATTGGCCGTGATCGAAACAATCCGCGTGGCATCGACGACCTGCCAGGCATCGTCCTTGCCGCCCTTGAGTTCGAATGACAGCAGGCCACCGAAACCACGCTGCTGACGTTTGGCCAACGCATGCTGGGGATGACTGGCCAAACCGGGATAATGCACCCGCTCGACCTGTGGATGCGCCTCCAGCCACTGCGCCAGCGCCAGCGCATTCTCGCTATGGGCACGCATACGCAGACTCAGCGTTTCCAGTCCCTTGAGGAAGACCCAGGCATTGAAAGGACTCATGGTCGGCCCGGCCGTGCGCAAGAATCCGTAAACCTCCTTGCCGACACGCTCGCTGTCACCCACCACCGCGCCGCCAATGCAACGCCCCTGGCCATCGAGGTATTTGGTGGCCGAGTGAACGACCAGATCCGCCCCCAGACTGAGCGGCTGCTGTAACGCAGGCGTGCAAAAACAATTATCCACCACCAGCAGCACCTCATGTCCATGCGCCACCTCCGCCAGTGCCCGAATATCGACCAGTTGTGTCAACGGATTGGAAGGCGTCTCCAGAAAGAACAGCCGGGTATTCGGCTTGACCGCAGCCTCCCAGGCCGACAAGTCATCGAGATCGACATAATCGACCTCGACACCGAATTTGGTGAAATAAGTATTGAACAGCACAATGGTCGTGCCGAAGACCGAACGCGAACAGACCACATGATCGCCAGCCTGCAACAATGCCATGCAAGCGGACAGAATCGCCGCCATGCCGGAAGCCGTTGCCACGCAGGACTCGCCACCTTCCAGCGCCGCCAGCCGCTGCTCGAATGTCCGCACGGTCGGATTGGTGAAGCGCGAATAGATATTGCCCGGACTGTCGCCACTGAAACGGGCAGCCGCTTCCGCCGCCGAATCGAAAGTGAAACTGGAAGTCGGAAAAATCGGCTCGGACTGTTCACCCTCCTGGGTGCGCACTTGACCGGCGCGCACCGCCAGCGTTTCAAAGTGCTTCACTGCAACAAACGCTCGGGGCCATTCCGCCGCGCCAGACGGGAAAAGTATTGCCGAAAATACAATGCGGCGCTCTGACCATTGGCCGCGACATCATAGACGCGCCAGCCCTTGTCTGAATCGGCAAACCGGAACACCAGTCGCTTGGCGCGGCCATCGGGATACAGCACTCGGGCCAGCACATCGACCAGCTTGTCCTGCTTGTTGCGCCGCATTTTCAGAAACTGGATGCGCGGCTGATGCTTCGACTGACTGACTACCTGCTCGGTCAACCGCTCGAAAAACGCGCCTTCCAGACGACCGGTGAACGCGCGGCGCTGCGCCGGCGTCATTTTGGCATAGTACGGCCCCGCCGCCAGTTGCGCCATCCGCTGCATATCGAAACGTGGGCGAATATGCTTCATCACATACTGCTTGACGGCCCCGGGATTGCGGTTGGCCTTGTTCGCCAGAAATGCCTGCAAGCCATAGAGGCTGTCACGAAATGCTTCCGCCGGGGTTTTCTGCTGGGCCGCCACCGGAGATTTTGCAACCGCCGGCGCAGGGGGCTCATGAGTCGCCGCACCCGCCACCGAAACCGACATCCCGACCAGGATGACCATCGCC
>CAZTJP010000424.1:0-1742 GCA_964613895.1 uncultured Thiotrichales bacterium
CGCGTTGTGAATGGCTGGTGCCCGGCTTGTTGGAGGAGAAGATTCTGGCCATGATCAAGGCGCTGCCCAAGCGGTTGCGCAAGCACTTCGTGCCGGCGCCGGATTTCGCGCGCGCCGCTTGTGAGGCAATCACGCCCTTCGAAGGCTCGCTCAAACGGGCCTTGTCCACCACGCTCCAGCGCATGACCGGTGTCGCGGTCGATGAAGCGGAATGGAGCGATGCCTTGCCGCTCCATCTGCTGATGCGTTTCGAGATCTATGGGGAAGGCAGGAAGACGTTGGCCGCCGGTCGTGATCTGGATGCCTTGCGCCATAAACTCAGTCAGGCGATCGAAACCCGGCCCAAACGAAAACAGGTCGAATCCTTCGAGCGTGACAACGTCACCGACTGGGACTTTGGTGATTTGCCGGAACATATCGACAGCGAAGAGGATGGCTATTCGATACGGCGATTCCCGGCGTTGTCATCATCAGCGCAAGGTGTTGCATTGCGCTTGTTCGACACCCCTGAGGAAGCGAGCCGGGCAATGCACGCCGGATTGCGTGCCTTGCTGCGGTTGAAACTCAAACAGCAGATCCGTTACCTGGAACAGAACCTTCCGGATATCCAGCAGCATTGCCTGTTGTTCAGCGCCATTGGGACTTGCCAGCAGTTGAAGAATGATCTCATCGATGCCGCAATCGAGGCCGCCTTTCTGGCGGATGCCCCTGTCGTTCGTTCCGCCGAGGCGTTTCGTGACCTGTTGTCACAAGGCCAGGCGCGGCTGGTGGAGGTCGCCAATACGCTGGCGCAGCGCCTGGGGCCGATACTCGAGCCGGTTGCACGGATTCGCCGGCAACTGAAAGGTAATCTTCCGCTCAACCGTATCGAGGCGGCGGCGGATATTCGTGCGCAGCTCGATGCGTTGATCTACCCGGGCTTTCTGTTGGCCACGCCTTTCGAGCGCACAGCGGATATTCCGCGGTATCTGGCGGCGATCGAAAAACGTCTGCAGAAACTCGATCAGTCACCGGACAAGGATCGCATGCGGCGAATCGATCTGGAACCACTGCAACGCCGTTACAACGAATGGCCGGAGGAGAAGAAACAGACGCCAGACGGAATCGAATACCGCTGGTTGCTGGAAGAACTGCGGGTCTCGCTGTTCGCTCAGGAACTGGGTGTCAAAGGCAAGGTGTCGCCCAAACGTCTGGAAAGGCTGGCGCGGGCATCTTTGTGACCAGCATTCTCCGTTATAATGCAGGCCGGCCATCAGAATATACCGCCCATGTTTACCCATCTGCACCAGTTGATCCGTCCTGAATGGCTACATCTTCTGGTCGCGCTGTCCGTACTGATGTTCATCGGTTCGCTGATTGCCATTCCGTGGCTGATCATCCGTCTGCCCGAGGATTATTTCGTTGGTGAGACACGCCATCTCAGCAAGACCCGTGTCTATCATCCGCTCGTCTATCTGTTGATCCGAATCACCAAGAATATCTTTGGTGCGGTATTCTTGTTGATGGGGATCGCGATGCTGGTGCTGCCGGGTCAGGGCATACTCACCATGCTGATCGGTCTGTCGATGATGGATTTTCCCGGCAAATACCGTTTCGAGCGGTTTCTCATCAGCCGCCGATCGATCACCCGCGCGATCAATTGGATTCGCCACAAGGCCAAACGGCCACCGTTGCTGTTCGATCATGAGTAGCCGCATTGCTCACAGGATCACGGCTGCGGCCGCCCAATGCGGCGCGCTGAC
>CAZTJP010000425.1:0-1714 GCA_964613895.1 uncultured Thiotrichales bacterium
GCGCCCGTAGCTCAGCTGGATAGAGTACCTGGCTACGAACCAGGTGGTCGGAGGTTCGAATCCTTCCGGGCGTGCCATTTTCCGGGCCGGCGGCCATTGCCGCTGGCCCTCCCCGATAGAAACTCCTATGGACTTTATCGAAACCCGCGGCAACGACGGCCAATCCCCCGCCAGCGTCAGCTTCTCGCAAGCGATCCTCCACCCGATGTCGTCATTTGGTGGTTTGTATTCACCGGCACAGTTGCCGGCACTCGGCACGCCATTCCTCGAGACGCACCTCGATGCGGATTACATCGCCCTGGCCCGCGACATCCTGACCGCCTTCGACATCGATATCGAACCCACGGTCATCGACCAGGCACTGGCGCTGTACAACGGCTTCGACGATCCGGCCCATCCCGTGCCGGTGGTCAAGGTTCACGATGATCTCTACGTCAGTGAGCTGTATCACGGCCCCACTCGCGCGTTCAAGGACATGGCATTGCAACCCTTCGGCTGGTTGCTGTCATCGATCGCCCAGGCGCGCAATGAACGTTACCTGATTCTTGCCGCCACCAGTGGCGATACCGGTCCGGCGGCGCTGGAAACCTTCAAGAACCGTGACAACGTGCGTGTCGCCTGCCTCTATCCCGACGGTGGCACCTCGGATGTGCAACGCTTGCAGATGGTGACGGAAGATGCACCCAATCTGAAAGTCATCGGCATTCATGGCGACTTCGACGATGCCCAATCGGCGCTCAAGACCCTGCTCTCATCAGACAATTTCAAGACCCGCCTGAAACAGAACAATATCTCGCTCTCGGCGGCCAATTCGGTCAATTTCGGCCGCATCATCTTTCAGACCATCTATCACATCCACAGTTATCTGGAACTGGTCCGTCAAAACGCCATCGAGATCGGCGAAAAGGTCTATCTGGACGTTCCCAGCGGCAATTTCGGCAATGCGCTGGGTGGCTACTACGCGATGAAGATGGGGCTGCCGGTGGAGAAGATCCTGATCGCCTCCAACCGCAACAATATTCTCACCCAGCTGATCCGCCACGGACGTTATGATCTGCGTGACCGTGCCGTGGTACCGACCAGCTCGCCGGCCATGGACATTCTCAAATCCTCGAACGTCGAGCGCATCCTGTTCGACCTGTTCGGCGCCGAGCGAACCCGCGAGCTGATGCGTCAACTGGACGAGGAAAAGTGCTATACCCTGTCCGAAGTCGAGTTGGCGACCCTGCAGGAGATCTTTGCGGCCGACTATTGCAGCGACGAGGAAGGGGCAAAATACATCCGTGATACCTTTGAACAAGGCTATCTGATGGATCCGCATACCGCGACCTGTTTCAAGGCCTATGAGACCTGCCGCGACAAGTCCCTGAAAACCATTGCCTATTCCACGGCAGAGTGGACCAAGTTCTCGCCGACCATTGCCCAAGCACTCGGCGCCTCGATGCCGATGCGCGATCTCGATGCCTTGAACTGGGTGGCCACCCGGGCGGGCGCTGCGCTGCCACCCCAGATTGCAGCGCTATTCGAACGGCCAGTGGCGCAAAACACCGTGATCGATCCGGAAAATATCGAACAGGAAATTCTCAGCTTTCTCAGCTGATCCGGGCTCCCCGCCAGATGCGATCGCGACCACTTTTCAATCTGTGACACGACGCAATCATTTTCGTCCCGATTTACTCTATTCTCCTAGTGGTTATTCGGAATCACACTAGCC
>CAZTJP010000426.1:0-1712 GCA_964613895.1 uncultured Thiotrichales bacterium
ACCGGCCTTTGCCTGAACTGCGTCAATGTTCCCGATATCAACTGACGACGAAGTCAATATCCGTCACATCGATGTGGTACCAGACGAAAATCATGAATACGCGTTCTTTCATGGGGATGGGTTTTGATGGGTGGGAACATTTATTCATTCGTGGCAGTTTTGATCTTCGCCAGCAAGGTGGATGAAAAATAGTACCCATTGTCTTGCAGTTGATGCAGCAGCGGCGTCACCATTGGTATCAGCCCTTTCTGCTTCGCATGAATAAGAAGACCGGCCGTGCCAAGTACTGGCAGTTGCAGGCTTTTTGCAAAATAGCGGGCTTTTTTGTCATCAAGCACCACACGCAGATTTTGTGCTTGGGCCAGTGCAATGCAAGCAAGCTCACCCTGGCCCAGTGTGACATTTTCCGGCAGCCGATCTGGGTCGGGTGCAACGTATAGTAATTGCTGTTCGACCGCAGTGGCGATTGCCGTACTGCCCGCCTGACCTCCACCCGCCTGTGACTCCACAAATACGGCATTGGGAATCAACGGCTTGGGATAGAGGCTGTGTAATACGGCAAACATATCCAGCCAACCGATGGCGATCAGGGGACCAGTGTCGAGAACAACGCTATCCGATTGCCCGGAGTTCATCATCCAGATCGTCTGCGGAATAATTCACGACAGGAATACGCTGTTTTGCCAGTTCCTTGATGAAATCCTCCTGGGCAAATCCCGCCAGCTTGGCGGCCTTGGCAAGGCTGATGACCTCATCGCGGTAAAGCTTGACCGCAAGGCTGAGTAGAACGCCGGATTGCAGCAAAGCATCATCGAAGGGGAGCGCCACAAAAACCGGGCGACCATGCTTGGTGATGACTGACAGTTCACCGGATTCGGCATCGCGGATCAATTCGCCGGTGCGCTCGCGTAAATCTCTGACGGTAAAAGTTTCCATGATTGTCCGTATTGAATGGTTTTGTGCCATCAAATGATAGCATAATTATTGTTAGTCATAGCATCGATGATCGAGGAAAGCGATCAAGCTATTGGCAATGATCTCATGCCGCGCGTGGGTTCACTTCGTCGTTGATCCGGGCCGCCTTGTCCCGGCGGGCAAGGCGCAGGTCGTAGTCGGTTTGCAGGTTGAGCCATAACTCGGCCGTGGTCCCGAAGTAGCGCGACAAACGCAGCGCCGTGTCGGCGGTAATGGCACGCTGCCCGCGCAGGATGGCCGTTATCCGGTTGGGTGGCACATGCAGCGCCCGCGCCAGGGCATTGGCCGACAGATCCAAAGGCTCCATGAACTCCTGGCGCAGAAGGTCGCCCGGCGTGGATAAAGTCAGCGCCTCGTCGTCGGTGGTAGTCCCAAGGTTGTTCAGCGATTCGATCGCGATACTCATGGTGCGTTTCATCAATGACAATCGGTCTGCGCCTGTTCGAGGCAGCGGATATTCTCCGCCGTCTGTTCCAGCGCATATTGGATTGCCTCGGTTACCGATACCCCACCCAATGTCTTGCGGATAACTTCCAGATCGCGGACTGCCTCTTCATCCAGCTGGATATCGATTCGATTCAAGCTCATCATGGTCTCTGTTCGACAACAGTTGTCATATACAGTGTAGCAAGGCTTGAAACGCCTGCGTATCAGCGGTGGCCCGCATCGAAGCGGGCACGGGTTGCTTGATCGACGTCGAAAGCATACTTGCCATAACGTGAAGCGGGTCTATACTC
>CAZTJP010000427.1:0-1647 GCA_964613895.1 uncultured Thiotrichales bacterium
GTGTAAATGTCAGTATGAGTGAGGAATGATCCGACAGGCCGTGTTCACGTACCTGGTGATCGTAGTCGATGGTTTCGATGCGTGGGTCCAGCGGTGGGGAGGCCAGCGCATGATCGTAGCGGAATCCGTTTCTGTGTTGGGTGCTGAGCCAGCTGAATGTCTGCTTGCCCGGGTTGCGGCTGCGCCAGGCGTCCACCCAGCCCTGGTTCAGCAGTTGGCGGAACAGGTGATGGTGTTCGAATGAGCGGGTTTGCGAGTCTTCGAACGGTATGCCGATATTCAGGTCGCCGATGATGAGGCTGTTTTCCCGCCGCAGCGCTGGATCCAGGTCGAGCAGGGCATGCAGATAGGGCGGCTGTTTCTTCTTTTGCGGCAGATGCGCGGCCAGCAGGTTCAATTCACCCAGATCGGGAAAGAAGGCGCGGATGGCGCGGGCGGGTGGTGGCGCAGTCTTTGGAAAGATCTGCGCCTGGAAAGGGCTGTTGGCGGCGATGATGAGGGTATTGTCGCGGGCGCTCGGTGTAGGTGGTGCAAATTGTTCGTCCAGCCCCATCGCAGCCAGGCCTTCCAGCAATGCGGCGCTGCTGGCGTTGTGGCGAAATTCCTGCAAGGTGACGATGTCCGGCTGCTGCTGGCGAATATACGCCAGAATCTCTCCACTGCGCTTGCCACCGCCATGCAAGATATTCCAGCTGAGAATTTTCATGATGCGATTCCGCCCACCCTTATTGTTGAACGATGCGCCAGCCGCCAACGATATATTTCTTTTTCCAGTCCTCGAACAACTGTCTGATCTGTTCTTCGGAATTGCTGACCCGGATTTCGTGTTGCAATGGTTCCTTGCGGTTGGGGCTGTAGTTGGTGAGATGCAGCACATAGGCCGGATAGTCCCGGTCGGCTGTTTCCTTGTTGGTTTTCCACAGCAGCAGTTTGCGCACCATGGTGGCGGCCTTGAGTGTTTTGGTGGCGACCAGGCGCGCCATCACGGTACTGACTGGCAGCACCAATTCATCCGCCTGCCGGTCGATTTCCGGTATGTCGGTGATGTCGGTCAACTGGCTCAGTCTGACATCATCGGCATTGGCGTCCTTGTCGTCGCGCAGGCGCAGAAACTGGGGCGAGATGAGGCTGCACAGGGGCAACCGCCGCACCCCGCCCCAACGGTTGTCGTCAGCATTCCATTCGAGGATCATGCGGTCGATGGTGTTGCCGTGGGAGGTGCGTGAAATAATATCCAGGCAGGAAATCTCCACTACCAGGCCCGGCTGGATCATCTGGTAGGCGACCCGGTCGGAATTGACTTCGGCATAATCGCTCTCGACCGCCAGTGGTTTGAGTTGCTCCAGCAAGGCAGCCCGCTGCGTTTCGCTGAATCCGCCGCCGACCCGGGCGATGATCTGAAAACTGCCATCCTTGCGGATCACCGCCAGCAGCAGGCTGTGCAACAAGCCGGCGCGGTCGTCGATGCCTTCGGTAAAGCCCACCACGGCCAGGTCGAGCGTGTGGCGCGGCTTGATCTTGAATACCCCCGCCCGGTCGTTGCGCACCACCACGCCTTCAGCGCCTTCTTTCTCGACCCATTGGGCGTATTGCCTGAAAATGGTTTTTTCATCGCCCACGACAGTTTCGACCGGGTGCACCAGCCCG
>CAZTJP010000428.1:0-1642 GCA_964613895.1 uncultured Thiotrichales bacterium
GGGTCAGGCTTGCGTTATTGCGTTTTGCGCAGCAAAAACGCAATAACGCAAGCCTGACCCCGCTGGGGGGAGTTTTGGGGTAGACTTGCCGGCGTGACTCGTTTTCGGTTTATTCATGCGGCGGATATTCATCTCGACAGTGCGCTTCGGGGGCTGGCGCGGTATCCGGGTGCGCCGGTGGCGGAGATTCGCAGCGCGACGCGTCGGGCGTTCGATAATTTGGTGACGCTGGCGATCGAGGAGGAGGTCGCTTTCGTGTTGCTGGCCGGTGATCTGTATGACGGTGACTGGAAGGATTACAACACCGGCTTGTATTTCATTTCCCGAATGAACCGCTTGCGGCAGGCGGGCATCCGCGTCTTCATCGTCGCCGGCAATCACGACGCCGCGAGTCAGATCACCCGCCATCTGCGCTTGCCGGACAATGTTCGGATGTTCTCGAGCAAATCTGCCGAAACCGCGGTGCTGGAGGACTGTCATGTCGCCATTCACGGCCAGAGTTTCGCCACCCGGGCGGTGACCGACGATTTGTCGAAAAACTACCCGGCGCCGCTTGCCGGGCATGTCAATATCGGTTTGCTGCATACCGCCCTGGAAGGTCGGCCTGGCCACGAGCCCTATGCGCCTTGCCATGCCGATGACTTGCGCGCCAAGGGGTATCAATACTGGGCGCTGGGGCATGTGCATCGCCGCGAGGTGGTAGCCGAGGCGCCGTGGATTGTGTTTCCCGGCAACATTCAGGGGCGCCACATTCGTGAGACCGGTCCCCGGGGCTGCATGCTGGTCAGCGTTGCCGAGGGTGACGTGGAGACGGTCGAGCCACGTGATCTGGATGTGCTGCGCTGGGCAAGGATCGAGGTCGATATCAGCGGCACGGATTCCACCGATGAGGTTGACGAACGTCTGCAAGTGGCCATGCAGGAGGCGTTGGACGCCGCTGATGGCCGCCCGGTGGCTGCGCGGCTGCGGTTGTCGGGCCGTTGTCCAGTGGCGCGGGCATTGCGCGCCCGCCGCGATCACTGGATAGAGGAATATCGCGCACTGGCGAATGGGCTGGGGGCAGCCGGGTTGTGGCTGGAAAAAGTCGAATTCGACGTCGAATCCCCGCGCACCGGCACATTGTCGGATGCCAGCGCCGATGCGCTCGCCGGTCTGATGCAAGCCCTCGATGCGATCGAGCGTGATGATGCCGCCTTGTCCACATTGCTGGCCGAACTCGAATCGCTGCGCAAGAAACTGCCGCCCGAGTGGCTGCACGAGTCGGATGAAGACAGTCCACTGCACCCCGACAATCTTCGTTCAGCCATCGACGATGTTCGCGAGTTGCTGCTGGATCGCTTGCTGTCAGCCGGAGATGCGTCATGAAGATTCGGCAGCTTTCATTGCAGGCGTTCGCGCATTTCACCGATCGCCAACTGGATTTCGGCGACGGTGATTTTCACATCGTCTACGGCCCCAACGAAGCGGGCAAAAGCAGCGCGCTGCGAGCACTGCAAGGCTGGCTGTTTGGGATCGAAGCACGCTCGGCGGACAACTTTCTGCATGGATATGGCCAGCTGCGGATTGGTGGCGAGCTGGAGAACAGCGCCGGAGAGCGGCTCAGCTTCATTCGCCGCAAGGGCAACAAGAACACCCTGCTGAC
>CAZTJP010000429.1:0-1603 GCA_964613895.1 uncultured Thiotrichales bacterium
TCGGCCAGATAACGCTCGGCATTGAGTTGTGATTCGTTGAAGCTGCGCAGCAGCGCTGTCTCGACATGATGCTGCCATTGCTTGCCCTGATAACGCCCACGAATCTCGGTATTAAAATTCTGGGTACTGGTATTGCCGGCGGTGATGATTGCACCCAGCTTGGCGCTGCCACCCCAGCCGTAGTCGCGCGCGAACACGAGTGCCGGTAGCATCAAAAACATCAGCGCGACCTTGGTGATCCAGTGATATCCCTGGCGCATGAGCGTCGTTCTCCATTCCATACGATGATCTACCCCGAATTTCTCACAGAACCACGGCTGCGGCAGCCCAATGCGGCGCACTGACTGGCGTTCGCTCGGTCGGGCTGCTCGACGTAGTGTCGACTACGCCTGCGCGGCCCTCGGTCGCGAACGCCAGTCATCACACCACCTTGAGCAGCCTCGCTACGCGACCCTGTGAGAAATCCGGGCTACGACTCTGTGAGCAATGCGAGCCAACCCGGAGAGTTTCCGATAGAATGGACTTTTCCACAACGCAAAGACTGGTTGCCATGCGGCAGTTTTCAACCATCGACCGCTTCATTTCCGAACTGGACAAGGGTTTGAGAGCCACTTTCGGACGACAACAGGGCACCGGCCGACATCAGCCGGATCGCTGTCCGACCGACGATCGGATGAGTGCTGCCGACAAAGCCCACGCCGCCTCGTTGATGCGCGTCAACCATGCCGGCGAGATTGCCGCGCAGGCGCTCTACAACGGCCAGCAGATCGGCGCCCGCAGCGAAGCCGTGCGGCAACGACTGGCGCAATCCGCCGCCGAGGAAACCGACCATCTGCTATGGTGCCGGCAACGTGTCGAAGCGCTCGGCCAGAGCACCAGCAAACTGGCGCCATTCTGGTACTGGGGCAGCTTTTCGATCGGGCTGCTGGCCGGGCTGGCCGGTGATCGCTGGAGTCTGGGTTTCATCAAGGAAACCGAAGACCAGGTTGGTGACCATCTGCGTGGCCATTTGCAAAGCCTGCCGGAACAGGACGAATGCAGCCGCCAAATCGTCGAGCAGATGATCGTGGATGAACAGCAGCATGGCGACCTGGCCAAACAGCTGGGCGGAAAACCACTGC
Source organism: uncultured Thiotrichales bacterium (assembly GCA_964613895.1). Taxonomy (GTDB): domain Bacteria; phylum Pseudomonadota; class Gammaproteobacteria; order UWMA-0217; family UWMA-0217; genus HyVt-560. The sequence goes on from CAZTJP010000429.1 coordinate 1,122, forward strand.
CTGCACCAGTCAAACAGGCCATGAAACTGGCCTCCAAAGTTATGACAACGGTCAGTTACCGGATTTGACGCAGGTTTCGACGATCTCGAAATCGTGGGTGATGTCAGCGGTCTTGCCCAGCATGATCGACGCCGAGCAGTATTTTTCCGCCGACAGCTCGATGGCGCGCGCCACCCGTTTCTCATCCAGCCCCGCGCCGGATACGATGAAATGCAGATGAATACGAGTGAACACTTTCGGCTCCTGCGCCGCCCGTTCCGCCTCCAGCAACGCCTCGCAGTGCGTCACCTGCTGGCGGGCCTTTTTCAGAATGTGCACCACATCGAAACTGGCGCAGCCCCCCACACCCAGCAACAGCATCTCCATCGGCCTGATACCGAGATTGGAACCACCGCTTTCGGGGGGACCATCCATCACCACCGAATGCCCGGAACCGGATTCACCAACAAATCCCATGGGAGGAAGCCATCTCACGCGCGCCT
>CAZTJP010000430.1:0-1593 GCA_964613895.1 uncultured Thiotrichales bacterium
ATACACGAATGACGGTGCGGTTGCCGTCCGTGGCACTGGATTCCGGCGTCCAGCCGGAATGACGGGAAGGAGCGGTTCGGACTCCGGTCAGGATTGTCCGCATGCCTGTTTCATTTCTGTCACGGCCTGGCGGATGCCGACGAACAGGGCGCGGGCGATGATCGAATGGCCGATGTTCAGTTCATGCAGGTAGGGCAGTTTCAGGATGGGCGCCAAATTGCCATAGTCGAGTCCGTGCCCGGCATTGACGGTCAGGCCGAGTTGGTGAGCGTGTTCGGCGGCTGCGGTGAGCCGCTCGATTTCGCGGGTTGCGGCATCGCCCGTGGCGTTGGCATAGGTGCCGGTATGCAGTTCGATCACTGGCGCGCCGATATCGGCGGCGGTATGGATTTGTTCCAGGTCGGGTTCGATGAACAGCGATACGCGAATGCCGGCCTCCGTCAGCTGCCGGCAGACCCGTTTCAGCTGCACGCGGTTGCCGCGCACGTCGAGGCCGCCCTCGGTGGTCAGTTCTTCACGTTTCTCTGGCACCAGGCAGCAGTCATCGGGCTTGACCTCACAGGCAATGCGCACCATCTCGTCGGTGGCGGCCATTTCGAGATTCATGTTGGTGGTGATCAGGGGGCGTAAGCCATGGACATCGGCATCCTGGATGTGGCGCCGGTCCTCGCGCAGATGCATGGTGATGCCATCCGCGCCCCCGGCTTCGACCTCGCGAACGATCTGTTGCAGGTCCGGGTAGGGGGTGAAGCGCGCCTGGCGCAGGGTGGCGGCATGGTCGATATTGACGCCGAGCCGAATCGGTGAATCATTCATGACGTGTATTTCCGATAGGATTGCAGAAGCTTTCTCGAGCGCAGGGGCTTGCCTTCCAGCAGGCTGTCGAGCGTTGCGCCGAATATCGATTTTGCGACAGCCGCGGTTCGTTTGTCAGCAAAATTTTGCTGTTGCAACTGGTTGAGCGTGGCAAGGTCGATGGTCACAGCAGTCTCATCCATGGGTGCCGGGGTCAGTCCGTGGTCCGGATGGAAATAGCAGACACTGTCGGGGTTGTCGGTGTACGCGTCGAGGATCGAATAATCGAGTGAGAAGCCCAGAAAACGGAGCAGTTCATCTTCGAACTTGCGCAGCCGTGGTGCGGCGCGCTCGCCGGACGCCAGCTGTGCGATGGTATCGTGGTAACAGGCATACAGGTTGCGGCAGGGCAGCTGTCTGGCCAGCAGGTATTGCAGCAGCTCGTTGCAATAGAGGCCGCAAATGCTGTTTTCGCCGTTCAGGGAAAAAGGTTGGTGGACCTCCACCCAGGCCAGGTTTTGCAAGTCGTGCTTGCCACGCCAGCGGTAGCGGGATTCGCACCAGGGTTGCAGTGCGGCCAGTTCGCCCGTGCCCTTCTTGCCTGATGGCCGGGCGATCAGTGAGATACGGCCATGCCTGCGAGTCAGCACTTCGACGATACGGCTGTTTTCCCGGAAACGCCGGCTGTGCAAGACGAATCCGAGATCCTCGAATTCATTGGGCATGAGCGGGCTGCGGCAGGGTTGGATCGACGCTGGTCATTCAGGTTTCCCGGTCGATACTGAGTTGGTCGAGCAT
>CAZTJP010000431.1:0-1568 GCA_964613895.1 uncultured Thiotrichales bacterium
GGTTTTTCGCAACCGAATGCAAATACTGGGATGCTCCACGAATGCTCAAAATCCCCTTCGACAATACCTATGTCCGCCTCGGCAAGACCTTTTACGCCCGGCTGCCGCCCACGCCGGTCTCGGCGCCGCAATTGATCCGGTTCAACGCCCCACTGGCGCGAGCGCTGGGCATCGAGGCGGACACGGCGGACGAGGATTCCCTGGCTGCTGTGTTTTCGGGCAATATCGTGCCAACCGGCGCTGAGCCGTTGGCGATGGTTTATGCCGGACACCAATTCGGTGGCTTCAATCCGCAGCTGGGCGACGGCCGTGCAATCCTGCTGGGCGAGGTGGTGGATAGCGAAGGTCAGCGCCAGGACATCCATTTGAAAGGCTCGGGTCCGACGCCGTTTTCGCGCAACGGCGATGGCCGGGCGGCGCTGGGACCAGTGCTGCGTGAGTATCTGCTGTCGGAGGCGATGGCGGCGCTCGGCGTGCCGACCACGCGGGCGCTGGCGGCGGTGGCGACTGGCCAAGCGGTGTTGCGTGAGCGGATGCTGCCCGGTGCGGTGATCACCCGGGTGGCGCGCAGCTTCGTGCGGGTCGGCACCTTCGAGTATTTCGCCTCGAAAGGCGATCAAGCCGCGGTGCGCCAGTTGGCCGATTATGTCATCGACCGTCTCTATCCCGACGCAGCACAGGCGGACAACCCCTACCAGGCGCTACTGGAACAGGTGGTGGAGCGTCAGGCCCGTTTGATCGCGCAGTGGATGTCGCTGGGATTCATTCACGGCGTCATGAACACCGACAATATGTCGATTGCCGGTGAGACGATCGACTACGGCCCCTGCGCATTCATGGACGGTTTCAAGCATGATCAGGTCTACAGCTCGATCGACCGCCAGGGTCGTTATGCCTATGCCAACCAGCCACCCATCGCCCAATGGAACCTGGTCCGTTTTGCAGAAACCCTGCTACCGCTGTTGAACACGGAAGACGACCCCAAAGCGGCGGTCGCCAGTGCCGAACGCATCCTCAACGGATTTGTCGGCCTTTACCAACAGCACTGGCTTGCCGCCATGCGGCGCAAGCTGGGACTGACCATCGAGGATGACGGCGATGAAACGTTGGCGCGTGATTTGCTCGATCTGCTCGATACCGCGCGCGCAGATTTTACGCTGACGTTCCGGCAACTGTCGGCGCTGAACAGCCAGGCATCCTCAGCCGACGAGGGACTGCTCCAGCACTTCCACCCAGCCCGGCCCATGCAGGACTGGCTGGCCCGCTGGCGCCAACGACTGGCGCAGGAACCGCTGGATGACGCCGAACGGCAGCAGCGCATGCACAAGGTCAATCCGCTGTATATTCCCCGCAATCATCAGGTTGAGCGCGTCATCCGCGCAGCGGAGGATGAAGGAGATTCAGAGCCGTTTCATCGCTTGCATGAGGTACTGCAACAGCCGTTTGATGAACAACCGGGCGCGGAGGATTTTGCGCGACCGCCCCGGCCGGAGGAAAGGGTTGAGCAGACGTTTTGTGGGACTTGAGTACAGGCGTCTTCCCACCCGACGTACCCCCGGATAACCAAA
>CAZTJP010000432.1:0-1567 GCA_964613895.1 uncultured Thiotrichales bacterium
TCCATGCCGGAATGACGGGCACCCATTCGAGCAACTACACTCATTGTTAAGTGGACACAAGAACAGCGTGATGGAAGCAAGAACCCCCCTGCCAGCCCTGGTACTGACCGCTTTCGCAAGCGCCAGCACACAAGCCAGCGACGCCGATGAAACCCCAGCCGTGGCACATCGGGTACTGCCCCCGTTATCGCATTCAGCGACCCCCGTCACCCTGCGCGAGCACGCCACCGGATTCGAAGGCAAACTCGCCGACGTACGCCTCTTCGGCTTCCGGACACTGCGCCTCGAGCGCCACTACATTGTCTCCCGCCTGGGCGTCGAAATCGGCGCGCCATTGAATATCGCCGAACTGCAACAGAGCCTGCGGCGGCTTGCCCGCGACCCCCGCATCGCGCGACTCGATGCGGAGCTGACGCCAGCCATCCAGCCCGGCAGCTTCAATCTCAACCTCGGCATCGAGGAAGCGCCCCGCTACCATGGGGGCCTGTCGCTGGACAACAGCCGCTCGCCCAGCATCGGCGAAATACATCTCGGCGGCTGGTGGCGCGACGGCAATGTCTCGCGGCGGGGCGATGCGCTGACGCTGCGGCTGGGCGTCACCGAAGGCCTCAAGGATGGCAGCCTGAACTATGTCCTGCCGGTCAGCCGCCGTGACGACAGCCTGACCCTGAGCGGCAGCCACAGTGAATCGGCGATCATCGAGGAACCCTTCAATGTGATCAACATCACCAGCACCACCGACTCGCTGGGGGTTCAATATGAATCCCCGCTGATCCGAACCGGGTCGGGCACCCTGGCGGCGGCACTGGCGCTGGAGAAACGCCGCAGCAAAAGCCTGCTCGACGGCCAGCCATTCCAGTTCTCGCCCGGCGCCAACAACGGCGTCGCCCGCGTGACCGTGCTGCGCGCAATACTGAGCTGGCTGCACCAGACCAGCCATTCGGTGCTGGCCATCCGCTCCCGCCTGAGCAGCGGTCTGAAAGCCTTCGACGCCACCGACAATCGTGGCGATGCGCCGGATGGCCGCTTCCTCGCCTGGTTCGGCCAATTTCAATGGGTCCGGCGGATCGGAAAAACAGATTGGGTGCTGCGGCTGGAAGCGCAACGCAGCCGCGACAAACTGCTGGCGCTGGAAAAATACGGCCTTGGCGGCGCCCACTCGGTGCGCGGCTATCGGGAAAACCTGTTCGTGCGCGACCAGGGCTGGCTCAGCTCGATCGAAGGCCGCTACCGGCTCAAGGGCGGGCAACTGCAACTGGCGCTGTTCTACGACGCAGGCGCAGCGCGCAATCTCGGCGCCGGCCGGGGCGACGAACGACTGGCGAGCCTCGGCCTGGGCCTGCGTGCCCGGCTGCCATCCGGTCTCGCCGCAAGGATCGACTGGGGCCGGCCACTGAAAAGCATCGACATCGGCCCCAACCGGCGCTTGCAGGACAACGGCCTGCATTTTTCGCTGGAATACCGGTTTTGAACCGCGTATCAGCAACGAGCCGGAAGGATACCAACATCCCGCGGTGACGATCAGTCAATCCGCATCGTCCAACTTCTGCGCCAACGCCTCCCAGGC
>CAZTJP010000433.1:0-1546 GCA_964613895.1 uncultured Thiotrichales bacterium
CGACGTCCGCCATATTGCCATGGCAATCCTGGCAGACGACGCCGCCAGCAAACATCGCGCCACGCAGACACTGGGTCTTGCGACCGGGGTGGCACTGATAGCAGGTGGCATTGAGGACGGATTTTTCAAAATCGTTGACGCCCGTGCCCTGATTGCGTTGCGCCGCATTGGCCGCAGGCATCTCGGGGAACAGCAATTGCCCATTGAGATCCTTCTGGCGACCGTGAAAGGCGTGCATTGCACGGGACATGCTGATGTGGCGGGTTTGCTGGCGTCCCTTGATGCCCTGGTCGTGATCATCGACGGGGCCAGTCTGGGCCAGATCCAGCGCGGGTGAATAATGACATTGGGAGCACTGCACCGGTGTCTGATTGGCGAGACAATCCGGATCATTGGGATCGGCGATCGGATCGCATACCGCCGGTGAGCCATCGATGCTGCTGATATATTGCGCCCCATGTTTGGCATCATGCAGCCGCAGGATGTTGATCTTGGCGGCATTATTGACTTTCTCGGGGCCGGGCGCGTCCTTGGCCTTGAGCACTGCGAACGTAGTGCCGGCAAAGGTGGAAGCAATGCCATTGCCAGCGTCGTCCGGGTCGGCGTGGCAATTCTTGCAGTCGGCTTCCGACGCCGTTGGCAGCACCACATCGGTGGACGCCAGTGACTGGCCGGCGTTGTCACGAGCCGCCACTTTCATCAGCGCATAGGGATTGTCCCGGCCGCTGTCATCGACCGGAGTCAGTGGTATGCCATCGGCCGCAAACCAATTGACGCCCTGAATCACCTTGCCGAATGGAAACGCTGCAAAAAAATGCAGATCGGTGTCGAAACGGCCAAAGCGCTGTGCGACATTGTCACTGAACGGGTTTTTGAATCCGGGCATGGCTTGCTGACCGGCCGCCAGTGCCGGTAACTGGGCCGCATCCGGCACCGGAATGCCCAGATCGGTGGGCAAGGGCTCGAAATTGTCGAACACCCCGGGCGGGTAGAGCGCGCCATAGGCCAGGCCGCCGAGCGTGTTGTTGCCCCGTTTTTCCCAGAAGTTGCTCTTGAACAATCCCTGCCGGTTGCTGCTGGTGGTATTGATCGAGTTGGCGCCTGCCGGATCATTCGCGCTGGAAGTGGCACTGTATTCGACGTTGACATCTCGCTTTGAGAGCAGGCTGGGGGTTCTTCCGGTCTTGACCACTTGGGCGTGAACCACATTGAATGGCGGCAGGATGCTGAAGATCTGATAATCCCTGTCGGCGCAGTGCATACCCAGATCGTTGGCGGCCAGCACGCGGTACTGGCCCGGCGGCACCGAGGAAGTGGATCCGCCGGCGCCTGTCGAGCCGCCGTTGTCACCACTGCCGGTCTCGCCACTTTCGTAATCATTGTCACCGCTACGGTTACCATGCCCACAGCCGCTGATGAGTATGGTAACCAGCATCGCGGCAAGCAGGCCATGAAAGGATTTGTTGAGGTTGATCTGTGTCATGGTTGTCGTTAGCTCTGAAACGAAGGAGTAGCAGCACAAATGCAAATGTCGCGCCAGATGGGT
>CAZTJP010000434.1:0-1531 GCA_964613895.1 uncultured Thiotrichales bacterium
GGCTAGACTAGAAAGGATGAACACCGCACGCAAGAACCCCCAAACACCACCGGTGGTTATGGTCATCTCCGGTCTCGACCCCACCGGCGGCGCTGGCTTGCAGGCGGATATCGAAGCGCTCGCCAGCATGGGTTGCCATGCTGCACCGATTGCCTCGTGCCTGACGGTGCAGACCACCAGCAACGTCCAGGCGGTTGTCCCGGTGGACGCCACGCTGATCGTCGAACAGGCGCGCGCGGTGCTGGAGGACATTCCCGTCAGCGCCTTCAAGCTCGGCGTGCTGGCCAGCCCGGAAGTGGTCGAAACCGTCGCCACCCTGCTCAGCGACTACCCTGGCATCCCGGTTGTACTCGATCCGGTCATCGCCGCCGGCGGCGGCACGGAAATGGCCGACCAGGCCGTACTCGAAGCCCTGCTCGACCTGATTGCCCCACGCACCACGGTCATCACCCCCAACAGCCAGGAAGCCATGCGACTGGTGCGCGGCAGCGACACACTCGACGCCTGCGCCATGGGCCTGCTCGCTCACGGCTGCGATTATGCGCTGATCACCGGCGCCCACCGCCAGACACCTGAAGTCATCAACACCCTCTACGGCCAGCATCGCAAACTGAAGGAATTCACCTGGCCACGCCTGGCGGGCGACTACCACGGCTCCGGCTGCACCCTCGCCGCCGCCATCGCCGGCCTGCTCGCCCAGGGTCAACAGGCACTGTCTGCCGTCGAAGCTGCACAAAATTACACCTGGCGCAGCCTGCAACACGGCGCACACCTCGGCATGGGGCAACGCATCCCCAACCGGCTGTACTGGGCCGGCATGGACGACGAAGCGGACGATCAGGAATGAGTGACAAACATCACCGACTGAGCGGATTGTACGCCATCACCGGCCACAGCCAGCTCGACAGCGCCAGCCTCATCCGGCAAACCAAAACCGCGCTCGAAGCCGGCCTGCGGCTGCTACAATACCGCGACAAAAGCGGCGACAACGACAAGCGGCTGCGCGAAGCCATGGCCCTGCGGCAACTCTGCCAGCAATACGGCGCCACCCTCATCATCAACGACGACATCGAACTGGCCGGCGCCGTTGGCGCCCACGGCGTCCACCTCGGCCAGCACGACGCCACACTGGAACAAGCCCGCCAGCAACTCGGCGCCAACGCCCTCATCGGCATTTCCTGCTACGACAGCCTCGAACGCGCCCAACAGGCCCAGCGCCAAGGCGCCGACTACATCGCCTTCGGCAGCTTCTACCCCTCCCCCACCAAACCCGACGCCAAACGCGCCCACCCCAAACTGCTACAGCAATGGAGAAACCAACCACTGCCCGTCTGCGCCATCGGCGGCATCACCCCCGACAACGCCCCAGCCCTGATCGACAGCGGCGCCGACATGCTCGCCGTCATCAGCGCCCTGTGGCACAGCAACGACATCGCCGCCACGGTGAGCGCCTTTCTAGCCCGAATTTCTCACAGAGTCGCGTAGCGAGGCTGCTCAAGGTGGTGTGATGACTGGCGTTCGCGACCGAGGG
>CAZTJP010000435.1:0-1530 GCA_964613895.1 uncultured Thiotrichales bacterium
CCTGTGAGAAATCCGGGCTAGCGCCATCATGAACGGAATTGAAGTCACGCGCCATTGGTTGCTGACATCGGTTGCCTGGCTGCTGTTGGTGGTACTGGCCGGTTGCAGTCATGCGCCGCCTCGTCCTTCGGTCGAGACAACGCATCCCGCTCCACCTTCGAACACCAGCGCAACCCGGCCAGCAACAACCGCTCCGGCGGCTCACTCGGTACGGGAACGGTTGCTGGCCCATTACCGCCAATGGCGCCATACGCCCCATCGGCTGGGCGGCGACAGCCACAAGGGCATCGACTGCTCGGCCTACACCCGGCGTATCTACCGTGACCTGTTTGGCGTCACCCTGCCCCGCACGGCCAGGGCACAGGGCCGGACAGGCATTGCGGTTCGAAAGTCCGACCTGGCTGTGGGCGATTTGGTGTTTTTCAAACCGGGCCGATTTACCGATCATGTCGGCGTCTATCTGGGCGATGGCAGTTTCATCCATGTCTCCAGCTCCCACGGCGTGATTCGATCGCGCCTCGATAATGTCTACTGGCGCAAACACTATCGCTTCGCCCGCCGCATCATTCGATTCGCCACCGGGTCGCCGTCAGCGCGTAGCCTTGCCAGGTGACGTCCGGAACCGCCGGCCGACCGGTCAGCAGCCTCGGCATCCGCGCCACATCCGGTGGACAATGACGGTAACGATCGATGATCCAGAGTGCCTTCAGCGGCATCATTTGCGGATATAGCGGACGCCATCGATCATGGGCCGCCAGCCGGATCCAGACACGCGGTCTGCGTCGGTCCAACGTCATGACCGGCGGCATTCGGTCCTGAAGATAGAACCAGAGCGGATAATAGAGATTGTTTTCGCAGATCAGCAGCGCGCTGGCGGCTGGTCCCGATGCCTTGCTATTGTCCGCTATTCGCTGGGTCAGGCCGCGCCAGTCTTCTTTCTGATAGCGCAAGGCATAGGCGCCGGAAGCGCTGATGAGCAGGGCGGCCAACAGCAAGCCGCCGATGGTCTGAATGTTGCGCCGCGACGGCGTCAGTATCGCCAGCATCAGCCCCGTCATTGCCAGACTGTGCAGCGGCGTCAGTGTCCGCAGCATGTAGACCGGTTTGAACAGCCCCGCCAGCCACAGCAGCAATGGCGGCAACAGCAGCATGGCCAGCAGCAGGATGCCCTGGGCCGGCCGCCTGCGCCAGGCAAAGCTCAGCATGCCGCCGAGCGCCACCAGCATCAGCAGCAGGCAGGCCGCCATCGCCAGCGGCGCGCCGCCAATGAGCGCCAGATGGCGTGCGCCAAACACGCTGATCCATTCGTAGAACGCCTGCAACGGCGAGGGTTGTCGCAACCAGTCGAAACTGTGGCTGGCCTGTCCCAACCCGACCGGGAACCAGAGGATCAACGTCGCCATTGCGAACAGCGATACCAGCAATGGCCTGAACAGGAACAGGGAGTCGTACTCGTGCTCGACGGCTGGCGCAGTCGTGATCCTGTGAGAAATTCGGGCTAGCGTCAGCGCCAGTACGCCCGCGGCAAGA
>CAZTJP010000436.1:0-1529 GCA_964613895.1 uncultured Thiotrichales bacterium
GAGCTGCGCGATGTCATTTTCGCCAAAGTGCGCTATCACGCCATGCACGGTTTGTCGCGCCAGGTGCTGGCGCATTTGTACGAACTGTCGCTGCGTTTTCACCTCGAGCGCAAGACGGGCAATATCTCTCAGGATCTGAATCGTGGCGCCCAGAGCGTCAGCTCCATTCTCAATTATCTGGTATTCAATATCGTGCCGACGGCGGCCGAGTTCACGCTGGTGGCGGTGTTGCTGCTGGGCAAGTATCCACCCGTGTTCACGCTGATTACTTTCGTGACCGTTGCGCTCTACATTGGTTTTACGCTGGCGGTGACCAACTGGCGCATGCATTTTCGGCACGAGATGAACGCGCTCGAGTCGCGCGCCAATGGCTATGCCATCGACGGCTTGCTCAATTACGAGACGGTCAAGTATTTCACCAACGAGGATTACGAACTGCGGCGGTATGACGAAACGCTCGATCGTTGGGAGCGTGCCGCAGTCAAGAGCCAGTCCACCATGTCGCTACTCAATTTCGGGCAGGGGGCGATCATATCCATCGGTGTGACGGTGCTGATGATCGTTGCGGCTCGCGGCGTCGTCGCCGGCGAATTGACCGTTGGCGATCTGGTGCTGGTCAATGCGTTGATGCTGCAATTATTCCTGCCGTTGGGATTTCTCGGCGTGGTCTATCGGGCATTGCGTTATGCGCTGGTCGATATGGATCAGGCATTCCAGCTGCTGGAAACCAGGCCGGAGATCCAGGATGCGCCCGACGCCAGGCCGCTCAGGATCACGGCCGCGAATGTGGATTTCTCGCATGTCTCGTTTGGGTATCATCCGCAGCGCGAGGTGTTGCACGATGTCAGTTTCACGGTGCCCAGCGGCGCCAAGGTGGCGCTGGTCGGGCCATCCGGCTCGGGCAAATCGACCATCGCCAGGCTGCTGTTTCGTTTCTACGATGTCGATCGCGGCGCCATTTGCATCGATGGTCAGGATATCCGCCAGGTCACACAGCGCAGTTTACGGCAGCAGATCGGCATCGTTCCGCAGGACACCGTGTTGTTCAATGACAGCTTGCTGCAGAATCTGCGTTATGCGCGCCCCGATGCGAGTATGGAGGAAATCATTGCCGCCGCCCGGATGGCAGATATCCACGACTTCATCGCCAGTCTGCCGGAAGGGTACGACACTGTCGTCGGTGAGCGGGGACTGAAACTGTCCGGTGGTGAAAAACAGCGGATCGCCATTGCCCGCGTGGTGCTGAAGCGACCGCGCATCATGGTCTTCGACGAGGCGACTTCCAGTCTCGACAGCCGTTCGGAGCAAAACATCCTCGAGGCGCTGAAAAATGTCTCCCGCCAAACCACCACGCTGGTGATTGCCCATCGCCTCTCCACCGTGGTCGACGCCGACCGGATTCTGGTGATGAAGGATGGGCGAATCGTCGAACAAGGAACGCATGAAGCATTGCGTGCCGCCAATGGGCTGTACGAGCACCTGTGGACCTTGCAACAGCAGGAGCAACCGGCCTGACAAGTGGGGTCGGG